>NZ_JBSFVA010000001.1:0-267479 GCF_053592075.1 Nonomuraea sp. NPDC002799 | reverse complement strand
CGGTCAGGTTCGCGAGGCGGTGGTGGCCGGCGCGTTCGGCCGCGGCGATGCGCTCCTGCGGCAGCGCCGTGCTCCACCACTCACCGGCCGCGGTGTCGGCGGCCTCGCGCAGCTCTACCAGGGCGGCCCGCAACCGGTCCCGGGCGGCGCGGCGCTGGGCCGGCGACGGCACCTCCGCCTCCTGTGGGGGCAACAGCATCCCCGCCTCCCGCGCGGGCGACGGCGTCTCCGCCTCCTGCGCGGGCGACGGGGCCTCCGCCACCGCTCGCTCCAGGCGGTCGAGCCCCTCGCGTACTCGCCGGGCCGCCCGGCGGTCGGGCAGGAGCACGCAGGCCAGCAGCCCGACGGCGGCGCCCACGCAGGTGTCCAGCCAGCGATCGGCCACCAGTTCCGGCACCGGCTGAGCTCCGGCGAACTCGGTCATCAAAACGGCCATCGGCGTGACGAACACGCTGCCCAGCCAGTAGTTGCGGGTGACGGCCGCCTCGGTGACGAACTGCAGGGCGAGAACGGTCACCACGATCGCCGTCGCGCCCAGCATGGTCACGGGCGCCAGCAGGGTGAACAGCGCGACACCGAGCAGGTTGCCGACCACGCGCTGGACCGCGCGGTTCCAGGACAGGGTGGTGTTGGCGGCGAACACCGACGCGGCGGTGACCACGGCCCAGTACGGCCGGCCCACGCCCAGCGCCATCGACGCCCAGCCCGCCACTCCAGCACCGGCGCTCACCATCACCAGGACCCGCCACCTCTTCGCCACGCCCATCATCGTGCGGCGGAACGCTCCGACTCCGGCCACCTCATGCGGCTGCGCCTGCTCGGCGGCGATTCCGGCCAGCTCCGCCTCCTCGGCGGCCACGGTGCGCGCGTCACCGGCAGGCGGCGTGGGCAGACGACGCCCCTTGCGCAGCTCATGCGCCCAGGCCACGAGCTCGTCGGCGTCGATGGTTCGTGCGGCGATGGCCTGTGCGGAAGCAGTGGTCTGTGCGGCGGTAGTGGTCTGTGCGGGGGTGGTGGTCTGTGCGGCGTCAGTGGTCTGGGAGGTGGTCTGGGAGGTGGTGTGTGCGGCGGTCTGGGCGGCGGCGGACTCTGCGCGGACCAGGAGCCGGCGCAGCTCCTGGCGCTGATGGCCGGAACGCAGAAGCGTCTGCCAGGCGGCGTTGACCGCGGCCGCCGCTGCGTTGCGGGCCTGGTGCGGGTCCTCATCCCGGGCCCGCGCCCGCAGCAGCCGCGCCGTGGACTCCAGCGCCCGCGCCACCGCGATGCGTTCGGGGCCGTCCGGCCGGACCACGCCGGGCGCCATTCCCACCACCCAGGCCACCGCGCCGCCCAGCACCCCGATCCCCACGTGCAGGGGAACGTCCGCGAGCCGTTGCGGCACGAAGGCGGCGCTGGCGGCCATGAAGGTGAGCACGACGTTTCCCGGCGGCCCGATCCGGGTCGCGTCGCAGGCGGCCTTGTGCAGCCCGGCCAGGAGCGCGGCCACCGCCACCCGGACGGCGATCGAGTCGGTGAGCGCGGCCGTCACGAGGGCGACGCCCATGCTGGCCAGCATCCCGGCGACCACCCAGGCCAACGCCTTGGCCCGCGCCGCGTAGGGCAGGCCGTGGCCGTACAGGGCGCACATCGCGCCGGCGGAGGCGTACAGGATCAGGTCGAGGCGGCCCGTCAAGAGGAGGGCGACCTGCACCACGGCCAGCGCGGAGACGGCGCTCAGCGCCGGCTTGTGCCAGATGTCGCCGACCGGCCCCAGGCGCAGGGCGGCACGGACGGGCAGGTGGACGCGTCGGTCGAGGGTCAGGATGCTCATTGCTATAAGTTTAGCATGTGTTTTACTCGTAAAATAATCGGGGCGGCTGGTCGTGATCGCCGGTGGCGGGCACACTTGAGGCGAACCGCCCGACGGGGAGGAACAGGCGTGCACGATGACGTGGTGGCGCTGCTAGGCGAGGCTCTCGAATGGGAGCTGACGGAGGCTGGGTGGGCGAACGTGGCCACGGCCGTGCGCCGGCTCGCCGCGTCCGCGGATCCGGCCGCGGATCTCGGGCACCTGGAGCTGGCCGGACCCATCCGTATTGTCACGAAATATCCGGATCAACCGGTGGGTCCGATGCCCGAGGAGACCCGCGAGCGCGTCAACGAGCTGATCCACAGCCTGTCGGCCCCCGTCGCGGACCGGGCCGATGAGGCCGGGTGACCCCGCCGATCCAGGGCTGATCGTCCACGTGTTCGTCGCCGCCACCGGCCCGGAGGCGGACGCGGGCGAGCGGCGGCTGCGCCAGGTCTGGGACGCGCTCGGCGAACGGCTGGGGATGCCCGCCGTCACCGTGGGCCAGGCCGAGGTGCGGACGGCGAGGGGCGAGCCGCTGCGCCAGGCGGTGCTGCGCTCGGAGCACGACATACGCTGCCTGAGCGTGGCGCTGACCGGCGGCTCCTGGAAGGAGCTCGACCGCTTGTGGGCCGGCTGCGCGGGCGCGGAGATCGGCGACTGGGCGCTGGGCGAGTGCCGGATCTTCGTCGCCTACGGCCGCGCCCGCCGGCCGGAGGCCATCCTGGCCGCGCTGCCGGAGCAGTACTCGGCGAGCCGGGCGACGGCCAGGGATCGCCTGCTCCTGTGGGAGGTGGGCCACGAGCGGGACGCGCGCAGCCGGCGTACGTTCGCCGTCGTGGCCCCGCGCCGGCTGGAGACCCGGCTGGACGCCTGGGCGTGGACCGCGGGCGACGACCGGATGGCGCCGTTCGCCCGTTACCTGATGCACGCCGCCAAGATCCGCTACCACCTGCGGGTCTACCAGAACGGCGCGGGCCTGCGGACGGCGCAGGAGCGGGTGGAGGAGCAGATCGACGCGATGCTGGCGATGCTCGACGCCGACGGGCTGCCCGCGGCCCGGCTGGAGCTGGCCGAGCGCCAGACGGCGTCGGCGGGGCTCATCTGGGCCACCACACGGCTGCGGGAGATGCGGCGCAGCGTGGAGATCGCCCGGCACAACATGCGCGCGCAGGCGCTCGACGACGACCTGGCGCTGGCCGACTGGTTCCTGCTGCGCCTCGACGACGACCTCGCCTATGCCGAGGCCACCCGCGAGCGGGCCCGCGAGATCGCCTCGATCGCCGACCTCGTGCTGGCCGGACGGTTACAACACCGGGCGGAGGAGACCGAGCGCCGCTGGGCCCGCTTCGGCGTCCTGAGCGCCGCCGTCGTCGGAACGTTGCTCATGATGCTGACGGCGGTGCAGTCGCTGAGCTACCGCGTCCCCGTACCGGAGGCCGTCAAGCCCTACATCGTGGCGGGCCTGGCAGTGACGGCCTTCGGCCTGACCGCGTTCGGTGTCGTCAGATGGCGGAGGGACCGATGAAACCCGAAGAGCACATCGGGAAATACCTGATGACCGGCGATCTCGAAGCTCTGGAAGCCGGGATCGACGGCTACCGCAAGGAGGCGGCGCGCGACCCGGAACCGCTGCTGCTCTCCGACCTCGGCAACGCCGTGAGCATGCGTTATGACGTGCACCGGCGAGCGCCCGACCTGGTGGAGGCGATCGGCCTGCACCGCAGGGCGGTGGCGGGCCTGGCGGGGCGGCCCGAGCTGGCGGAGGCCCAGGCCGCGCTGGCCGTCGTGCTCGGCAACCAGGCCGACGTCGACGAGGAGAAGTTCGCGGAGTCGCTGGAGCTGTACGGGGCGGCCCTCGGCGGCCGGCTCAGCGACCGGCCGCTGGTGCTGGCCAACTACGGGAACGCGCTGATCCTCAGCCATATGCGGAGCGACGACGGCGACCGGCTCAGGCGGGGCATCGAGGCGATGCGCGAGTCCGTGCGCACCACCGACCGGTCGAGCGACCGGTATCTGTGGCGGCTCGCCAAGCTCGCCAACGCCCTGGTGCTCGTCGCCGGCGAGCCGGCCCACGCCGAGGAGCTGAAGGCGGCGGTCGCGGAGGTGCGGGCGCGCTACGGGGAGGCCTCGGAGCCGGTCAAGCAGGAGATCCAGCTCCTGCTCGGGCCCATCATGGCGGTGGACGAGATCCCGGTCATCACCCCGGAGATGATGGAGCAGCTCCGGGGGCTCCGCTTCGACGAGCAGTACTCCGGCAGGGATGGCCGGGCCAGGTTCCTGGCCGGGTTCGGCAGCATGCTCATCGAGGACGTACGCGTCTCGGGCCGCCTCGACCGGGCCGACCAGGCGGTGGAGACGCTCCGCCAGGCCGTGGCCCAGGCGGCGCCGGACAATCCCGAACGGGGCCGGCTCCTGGGGGCTCTGGGCGCGGTGCTGGGGCTGCGCATGGAGTTCAGCCACACCGTCGACGACCTCGACGAGATGATCGACGCCCTGCGCCAGGGGGTGGCGCTCAGCCGGCCAGGCGACGAGGACGCCGGCATGTACCGATCGGACCTGGGCAACGCGCTGATGCTGAAGTTCCGGCTCGGCGGGGCCATGAAGGTCCTCGACGAGTCCATCGGCTCCTACCGGCGCGCCCTGGCGGACTCGCCGCACCACCCCGAGCGCGCGATGGCGCTGACCGGGCTGGGCTCCGCCCTCTTCTTCAGGTACGAGCTCACCGGCGACCTGGCCGAGCTGGACGAGGCGATCGAGAGCCACCGCACGGCCGTCTCCCTGACCGGTCCTGACCACTCCTACTACGCCCTCTACCTGGCCAACCTCGGCGGTGCGCTGCAACAACGCTTTGAGCGTACGCGCCGCGGCGAGGACACCGACGAAGCGGTCTCGATCCTGCGCGACGCCGTGGCGGCGACCCCGCTGACCAGCCCGTACCGTCCCGGCAACCTGGGCAACCTCGCCGCCGTGCTGGTGGAGCGGTACAAGTTCACCGGGCAGACCGCGGCGCTGCGGGAGGCCGAGGAGCGGATCGGCGAGGCCGCCAGGACCGTGCAACCCGGCAACATCCAGCGGCCCGGCGTCCTGAACGACCTCGGCATGGTGCTCCTGCAGGCCGAGAAGCTCGACGCCGCCGTCGCCGCGTTCCGCGACGCCAGAGCCGCCGCCGCGCCCGGCACCGCCCTGCACGCCCTGACGACCGTCAACCTGGGCGGCGCCCTGCTCATCAGGGCACTGACCCCGCAGGTCACCGGCCGGACGCTGGCCGCCATGATCGCGCAGGCGCTCGGCGAGCCGGTACGCCAGGGCGCGGTCGAGGAGATCCCCGACCTGGACGAGGCCATCGAGCTGCTCACCGAGGCCGTCAAGGCCGGCGGCGGGTCGGCCGCGTACGGCCATCTCGGGGAGGCGCTGCGCAAGCGGTATGCGATGACCGGCCGCGGCAGTGACCTCAGGCGGGCGCTGCGGACGGCGCGGGCCTCCGTGGCCGCCGGCCCGCCCGGCGACTCCAGCACCTCGATCGCGCTGTACTACCTGGCGCAGACCCTCACCGACCAGTGGGAGATGACCGGCGCCCCGGCGCCGCGCGATGAGGCGCTCGCCCGCTTCCGCGAGGCGGCGGCGGTCGGGACCGCGTCGGCGGACTGGCGGGCGCGGGTCGGGCAGCGGTGGGGCGAGTTCGCGATGGAGGCGGGCCTGGCCGGGGAGGCGGTCCAGGGGTTCGGCTCCGCCGTGGGCGCGCTGGACGAGGCGGCCTGGCGCGGGCTCGGCCGCGACGACCAGGAGCGCGTGCTGCGCGACTTCGAAGGGCTGGCCCGCGACGCGGCGGCGGCGGCGATCAGGGCAGGCGACCCCGGCACCGCACTCGAACTGCTCGAAGAGGGCAGAGGCGTCATGCTCACCCAGGTCATCGACAACCGCACCTCGCGCGACGTCCTGTACGCCGTCGCGCCCGAGCTGGCCGACCGGCTCGGCGAGGTGCAGGACGCGCTCGACGCCGCCGAGCGGATGGACGTGTCAGAGGCCGCCGCCCAGTGGACGACCCTGCCCGGCCCCGCCGACCGGCTCGACCCCGCCGTCGAGCCCGCCGTCGATCCCGCGATCGACCGCGAGCGGCAGCTCGACCGGCGTCACACGCTGCGGCGGCAACGCCAGGAGCTCCTCGCGGAGATCAGGGCGCTACCCGGCTTCGCCGCCTTCCTGCGCCCGCCGCACCACGAGAGCCTGCTCCAGGCCGCCGAAGCCGGGCCCGTCGCCGTCCTGAACATCAGCCGCTACGGTTGCGACGCGCTGCTCGTGACCTCGGGCGGTCTCCAGGTCGTGCCGCTGGCCGTCACCGCCGAGCAGGTGGAGACCCAGGCCGCGCGCTTCGCCCGCGCGGTGGACTCGATGGCCGGCGACGCGACGTCCAACGACGCGGTGGCCGCCTGCCTCGACTGGCTCTGGGAGCACGTCACCGGCCCGGTGCTCGACGCGCCGGCCGAGCCGCCGTCCAGGATCTGGTGGTGCCCCACGGGCCCGCTGACCTTGCTGCCGCTGCACGCGGCCGGACGCGCACCCGACCTGGTCATCTCCAGCTACACCCCGACCCTGCGCGCCCTGCTGCACGCCCGCGAGCAGTCCGGTCCCGCCGCAGACCGGCAGGTGCTGCTCGTCGGCGTCCCCGCAGTCCCCGGGGCGGCCCCGCTCAGGGGGGTGGAGCGCGAGCTGGCCGCGGTACGCGGGCGGCTCCCGCACCACCTGGAGCTGAGCGGTGACGAGGCCACCCACGACCAGGTGCTGGCGGCCCTGGACGGGAGCGCCTGGGCACACTTCGCCTGCCACGCGGTGCAGGAGCCCACCGACCCCTCCAACGCCCGGCTGATCCTGCGGGACCAGCCGCTGACGGTGCGCGAGCTGGCCGCCCGCCGGCTCGACCGGGCCGAGCTGGCCTTCCTCAGCGGCTGCGAGACCTCGCGGGGCGGCAGGGTGCTGACCGACGAGGCCGTCAGCATCGCCGCCTCGATCCAGCTCGCGGGGTTCCCGCACGTCATCGGCACGCTCTGGCCGATCAGCGACCTGCACGCCCCGGCCGTCGCTGACGAGGTCTACACCGTGCTCACCGCGGGCGGCACCCGGGAGCCGCACCCCGGCGCGGCGGCCTCCGCGCTGCACGTCGCGATGCGTGCCCTGCGGGCCCGCCGCCCGGGGTTCCCGCTGTTCTGGGCGGCCTACGTCCACGTGGGGCCGTGAGCCCGCCGCCGATCGCGGTCGTGATCGGCGGCACTCAGCTGGGGGCCGCGGTGCTCATTCGTTCACTCAGGGGGTCGGGGACGCGGGGGTGCCGGCGCGGTGCGCGAGAGCGGTCAGCCGTTCGAGGGCGGGCAGCGCGGCGGCGATGGCGGCGCGGTCGGCCTCGGGCAGCTCGGCGAGCAGCCCGGCCAGTCGCTTGGCCTGTGCGGCCCGGCGGGTGGCCAGCTCCGCGCGGCCGTGCGGGGTGATGGCGACCATGACGACGCGGCCGTCCGCGGGATCGGGCAGCCGCGCGGCCAGGCTCTCGCGTTCGAGCCGGGAGACGAGCTGGGTCATGGCGGGCTGGGTGACGCCCTCGATCACGGCCAGCTCGGTGAGGCGGCGCGGGCCCAGGCGTTCGAGGTTGGCCAGCGTGGACAGCGAGGTGATCGACAGGTCTCTGGGGACGTCGAGCAGGCGCATCATCGTCCTGATCCGGGCCAGACCGGCCGCCAGCTCCAGCTCTTCGCCGCGAGGGGAAGGGGGATCTGCTGCCATAAGGCACTTATATCACTTGCTTATGGATATTCGATGCGGTTTCGTGCAACACCTCGGCGGCTCTGTCCGTCTTGGTGGGGATGGAAAGAGATGCTGAGGTGCAGGATGACTCGCTGTTCGAGCAGTACGTTGCCGAACGCGCCGACGGGTTGCTCCGCTACGGCTATGTGCTGACCGGCAACCCGCACGACGCGGCCGACCTGGTCCAGGAGGCCCTCGTCCGGCTGCGCGGATCGTGGGAGCGGGTCAGGCGCAAGCAGGACGCGGACGGCTACGCCCGGACGACGATGGCGCGGCTGCACATCAACGCCTGGCGCCGGCGCAGGCGCGAGCACGTCACCGCCGCGCCGCCCGACCGCTCCTACGAGGACGTCCCCTACGAGGGCTCGGGCCTCTGGGACGCGCTGGCGACGCTGCCGCGCCGCCAGCGCGCGGTCCTGGTGCTGCGCTACTACGAGCAACTGACGGACGCGGAGATCGCCGCCGTCCTCGGCGTCTCCCGGGGCACGGTACGCAGCCAGGCCTCCCGCGCCCTGGACAAGCTCCGCGGCGACCTGCCCGCGATCGTCGAGAACCTGGGGTACAGCACATGACCACCGACCTGGAGAAGGCCCTTGCCGCGGAGCTCGCCGCCGCCGCCCACCACGCCCCCGGCCCCGCCGGCGACCTGCGGGCGCGCATCGAGGAGAGGCACCGGCGACGCCGGCGGCGCGGCGCGGCCATGTACGCGGCGGCGGCCGTCATCCTCCTGTCCACGGGTGTCCCCTTCGTGGTCAACGTCGTGACCCCGCCGCCGCCCCCCGTCGCCACCCGGCCCCCGACCCCGGGGCCCGACCCGGCCTTCCCGGCCATCGAGAAGGTCTGGCCCGAGGCCGTGCACCTCATCCCCGCGAACCTGCCCGGCGGCGTCCCGTTCGAGCCGGAGATCTTCCTGGACGACCACACGGTCCTCGGCACGACGCTCAAGGACGGTCACGCCGACAGGCTCGACGGGCTCTGGGCCTACGACCTCACCTCACGCACCGCCCGGCGACTCGTCCACGTCACGCCACCGCCCAAGACCGTCGTCACGGCGTCGTTCATCTCGGCCGGCGGCGGCCGGCTGGCCTGGTGGACGGTGCGCCGGCAGCAGCGCAAGCTCATCGTCGACATCTGGGCCGCTCCCGCCGCCGGGGGAGCGCAGCGCAAGGTCACCTCGTTCGAGGGCGTGCCCCGATACGGCGGCATCGACATGGAGATCGTCGGCGACAAGGCGGTCTGGTCGCGGTGGGGCAAGGGCGGCGTCTATCAGGTGCCCCTGTCGGGCGGCACGCCCGAGCTGCTGCCCGGCACCGGCCGGGACACGCTGATCACCTGGCCGTGGGCGGGCACCCCGGACCGCGCGCCCGGCGCCTCGGACCTGGACCCGCTGATCACCTGGCCGTGGGCGGGCACTCCGGACCGCGCGGCGGGCACCCCGGAGCGCACGGCCGGCGCCTCGGACCTGGACCCGTCCAAGAAGGCGGTGATCTTCGGCGACCTCCTCGACCTCAGGACCGGCGCGCGGAGCATGGCGGCGGTCGAGCCCGCCGCCGCGTGCCACGTCACCTGGTGCGTGCGGGCGGGCACCGTCGCCCGACGGGACGGCACGGGCGAGCGCGAACTGCCGGGCGACGTTCAGGCGGACGGACCGCCGGCGCTCGACCGTTTCCTCACGCTGTTCCAGACCGGCCAGAACGGGAAACTCCGCGGGCAGGTCCTGTACGACCTGTCCACCGGGCGGGGCGGCGCGCTCGGCGTCGAACCGGACAAGAAGCAGCGGCTCGCCACGGCGACCCTGGACTACCGGGCGCCGGGGCTGTTCTGGTACGCACGCGACGGAAAGCTGGTGGTGGTGAACCTGACCGCGATCACCTGAGGAGCCGCGGGCATCCGGCTACGGCTTGACCGGGCGCAGCCGTCCCGTCTCGACCTCGAAGACGAATCCGTGCACGGCGTCCTTGTACGGAATCAGCTCGTCGGCCCTGATCCTGGCGATCGACTGGATGACGTCCAGATCGGGGTTCTTCGGGAACGCCTCGGCCGCCCAGTCGGGCCGGATGCCGGTGTCCTGGTAGACGGCCTCGCGGAAGCCATCCTCGGTGATCTTCGTGGAGCCGCAGTCGGTGTGGTGAATGACCATGATCATGACCGTGCCCAGCAGACGCTGGCTGATGGCGAGGCTGCGCCGGGTGTCGGCCGTGATGACGCCGCCCGCGTTGCGGATGACGTGCGCGTCCCCTTCCCGCAGTCCGAGGATGTCCCAGACGTCGACGCGCGCGTCCATGCAGACCACGACGGCCAGGCGCAGGGCGGGCTCCGAAGGGAGGTGGTGGTGCTGGTACGACTCGGCGTAGCGCTCGGCATTGGCGACCAGCTCGTCGATGACGCTCACGGGGTCCCCTTCTCGGCTGATGCGGTGGCAACTCCCTCATGGTCGCCGTCGATCACCTTGTGTAGCAACTTGATTACTGAAAGCTCTTGGGTATGGTCGTGACTTCGTGCCCACGGCGAGCCGAGCCGTCGGTGTTCTGATCCCCCCGAGGAACGCATGAGCTCTTTCCCGTATGCCGAGCCGTCAGAGCCGCACCCCGAGATCCCGCTCGCGGGCGGGGACGTCACCGAAGGGGTCGTGCGGGCCCGCGACACCGTGCGCCGACCGATCGGGCCCAACGCCCCGCTCGTCCACGCGTTGCTGCGGCACCTGGAGGAGGTCGGTTTCGCGGGCACGCCGCGCTTTCTCGGCGTCGACGCGGCCGGGCGGGAGGTGCTGACGTTCGTTCCCGGTGAGGTCGCCGGGCGGCCACGGCCGGAGTGGATCGCCGACGAGCGGCGGCTGGCCTCCGTCGGACGGCTCGTCCGCGACTACCACGACGCCGTCGCGGGCTTCGTCCTGCCCGAAGGGGTGCGGCCCGCCCTCGGGTTCACGGAGTCACCGGGCATACCGCCTGTTCCGTCCTACCCGGTCGAGCTGGTCGGGCACATGGACTACACGCCGGACAACATCGTCTTCCGGGACGGAGTGGCGGCCGCGCTGATCGACTTCGACGTCGCCAGGCCGGTCAGCCGGGTGGATGAGATGGTCAACACGATGCTCTACTGGGCGCCGCTGGCCGACCCCGCCGACGCGGATCCGCTGTTGCGGGAGGTGGACGTGCCGCGCCGCTGCCGGATCCTCGCCGACGCGTACGGGATGCCGGACGCCGACCGTGCCCGTGCCGTCGAGGTGGCCGTCCTGCGCACGCGCCGGTCGTGGTTCTCGATGAAGCAGCTCGCCGAGGAGCGGGGTGGCGGCTGGGCGCGTCTGTGGGAGCAGGGCATCGGCGACGAGATCAAGCGGCGCGAAGCCTGGCTCGACCGCGACGGCGCGGCCATCGACGCGGCACTGACCGCCGCCACCTGAGCCCGCTGCCGGCGCAGGCCGGGCGGCACTGACCACCGCCACCTGAGCCCGCTGCCGGCGCAGGCCGGGCGGGCGTGAACCGGTCCTATGGCTGTGACCTGCGTGTTCCCGCTCAGGCGGGAACACGGCGACAGGGTGGGCCGGCGTGTTGTGAACTGACCTGGCTGAAGGGCGACGCGATTCGATCTGCTTTCGCGCTGGACTACGGAGGGGGCGGTTCACCGTGCGAATGCTGGGAGCGGTCGTACTGGCGGGGGTGATCGCGGGGTGCGCCGCCCAGCCCGCCCAGCCCGTCCGGCCGGTGACGGAGACCGAGCTCCTTCAGGTGGAGCGGGCCGAGCAGGTGCTGATCCAGGAGTGCATGACCCGCCAGGGGTTCCGCTACTGGCCGCCGGCCCAACTGAGCGCGGAGGAACGCCAAGGCTCGAAGTTCATGCTGACCGACGTCGGCTGGGCACGGAGGAACGGATACGGCGGGCGACTGCGCGGCCGGGTCATGGCCGTCAAGGCAGAGAACCAGAACCACGTCTATGCCACCGGGCTCTCCGACGGCGAAGTGGCCCGATACAACCGGACCTTCGACGGCGGCGACGACGCGCCCACGATGACCGTCCGGCTCCCGGCGGGCGGCAGCGTCACCAGCCGGACGGGCGGCTGCATGGCCGAAGCGCACGAGCGGCTCTACGGCGACCGGGCCGCCTGGTTCAGGGTCAGCACGATCGCGACCAACCTCCAGCCGCTCTACGTGCCGGACCTCGTCGCCGACCAGCGGTTCGTGGCCGTCCTGCGGACCTGGTCGCAGTGCATGGCCGGGCGCGGCCATCCCTACCCTGACCCCGCGGCGATCCGCTCCAGCCTGCCGAAGCTCACCAAGGGCCTGGATCCGGCCGCGGCCCACACGGTCGAGGTCGAGCTGGCGGTGGCCGAGGCCACCTGCGCCCAGTCGGCCTCCTACCCGAAGATCGCGCGTGCGCTGGAAGAGGACTACCGCGAGCGCGCCGCCAAGCCGTACGCCGGCGAGCTGGACACCTACCGGCGGCTGGGACGCGCCGCCGTCGAACAAGCCAAACAGATCAACGAAACCCAACACTGAGGAAGAGAACATGCGCAAAACCCTGACCGCGCTCGGCCTGAGCGCGGCGCTCATCACCGTGGGCCTGACCGTTCCCTCGGCCGCGCAGGCCGCCACCCGCTGTGATCAGGAGTGGGACGCGGTGCCCGGCGATCACCGCGACGGCCGGGTCCGCATCTGGCGGGACATCAACTGCACCAACGCGCTCGGCTACGCGTCAGGCGACGACTGGGACTGGGGCGACGGCACCGGCGAGATCAAAAACGCCACCAACGTCGTCTCCTCGGTGATGAACAACGGGGATATCGGCGGGTACGACGTGGTCGCCTTCTACGACTACACCGGCTACGACTGGCAATACGGCTACACGTGCTTGAAGCCGGGCCAGTATTACGCCGACAGCTTGGAGAACGACAAGTTCACCAAGCGCACCGCTGGTGAGCACAAGGGCGAGACCTTCGACGCCAACGACGCGATCTCCTCCCACAAGTGGGTGACGCAGTTCGACTGCACCAACTTCCTCGACGGCGGCAACTGAACATGACCAGACGCGGCCGGCCGAGCCTGGCCGGCCGCGAACCCCCATCCGATTGCGGAAAGAACTCTTCCGCGTCACCTCCTAGCGTGGGCGGCACATCTCAAGGTGAAGGAGCCTTCGATGGCCGTACAGCCGTTCACCCTCGCCATCCCGCAGTCCGACGTCGACGACCTGCGCGACCGGCTGACCCGCACCCGCTGGCCGGACGAGCTGCCCGGCGTCGGGTGGAGCCGCGGCGTCCCCCTGGAGTTCCTGAAAGAGCTCGTCACGCACTGGACCGACCGCTACGACTGGCGCGCCGCCGAGGCGGAGCTCAACGAGCTTCCGCAGTTCACCACCGAGATCGACGGGCAGCGCATCCACTTCGTGCACGCACGCTCCGACAACCCCGGCGCCCTTCCGCTCGTGCTCACGCACGGCTACCCCAGCTCGTACGCCGAGTTCACCACCCTGATCGCCCACCTGCGGCAGGACTTCCACGTGGTGGCGCCGTCGCTGCCCGGCTTCGGCTTCTCCACGCCGGTGCGCGAGAGCGGCTGGTCGCTGGGCCGCACCGCCAGGGCCTGGGCCGAGCTCATGAGCCGCCTCGGCTACGACCGGTACGGCGTGCACGGCGGCGACGTGGGCGCGGGCGTCTCGGGCGCGGTGGCCGGCCTTGACGGCGAGCACGTCGTGGGCGTCCACGTGGTGACTGACCCGTTCTCGGTGGCGGCCGGGGCGACGTTCCTGCCCGGCATGGCCGACCGGCTGGATCCGGCGGATCCCGTGGACCGGCTCGCCCTGGAGCGGATCGCGGAGTTCCGGAACGAGGGCAGCGGTTACCTGGCCATCCAGAACAGCCGGCCGCAGACCATCGGCTACCTGCTCAACGACTCGCCCGCCGGGCAGCTCGGCTGGATCGCGGAGAAGTTCGAGCAGTGGACCGACCTGCCGTACGACCGGGACCAGTTGCTCACCATCGTGAGCCTCTACTGGTTCACCGGGACCGGGATCTCCGCCGCCCGCTTCCTGTACGAGCAGGCCCACTCGACCGACTGGGGCGCGCCGCCGGTCGTGCCGCAGGGCTTCGCGGTGTTCGGCGCGGACGCCACCGTGCGCAAGCTGCTCGACCCGCCCGCCGATGCTCACTGGACGGAGTACGAGCGGGGCGGGCACTTCCCGGCGATGGAGGCGCCGGAGCAGCTCGCCGCCGACCTGCGCGCCTTCTTCGGCGAGCTCAAGTGAGCCCTGAATTCAGTGACTCCGGTGAGGGCTGAAACGGGGCCGGGCGCCTGGCGAGGGGTGGTCAGGACTTGGCGCTTCGGACCGCGAGCGGCTCGTCGGGCGCGTCCGCCTTGGCCTTGGCCATGCGCTCGCCCAGCTCCTGCAGCTCCTTGCGGCCCATCGCCTCCCGGACCTGCGGGAACCAGTCCTTCTCCTCTTCCTCGACGTGGTGGCGGACGTTCTCGATCAGCACCGTCACCTTCGCGGTGAAGCGCTCGTCGGCCGGGTCGAGGTCCTTGAGCTCCGACAACATCCACACCACGACGTGGTGCTCCTCGACGCTCTCCAGCACGTGGGCGTTGGTCTCGGGGACCTTGGCGCGGGCCGCCGGGTAGAAGACCTCCTCTTCGATGTAAGCGTGCGCGACCAGCTCTTTGGTGATGCTGTCGACGATCTTGCGCTTCTCGACGTGGGCGCGTTCGCCGGCCTTCTCGAAGCGCTTGAACAGCTCCTCGACGGTCTTGTGGTCTTCCTTGAGCAGCACGATGGCGTCCATGTCATCTCTTCCTGACGGGGGTGCGGGGCGGCGGCGAGCGCCGCCCTCCGTCTCTCGGGGTCCCGTCTTCCGGGGTCCACGCCGCCTTCCCCGCCCGCCGGGGCCGAAACGGCGGGAAGCGGTGATCAGTCGGTCTGACGGGGGGACATGTCGCGCCGGCTGAACATGTCGATCAGCAGGCGGACCGGCAGCCCGGCCTCGGTGGGGTAGCGGAAGTGCTGGTCCAGGTTGAGGTTGTAGTGGTTGCGCCGCCCGATCCGGTCCCGGGTGAGGTAGCCGGCCTCGTACAGGTCGCGCACGATGCCCTGCACGGCGCGTTCGGTGATGCCGACGCTGGTGGCGATGTCGCGCAGCCGTACTCCGGGATCCCGGGCGATCTCCACCAGAACGCGGGCATGATGGGTGAGGAAGGTCCACGTGGACGGGCGGTCAGAAGATGTGCTCACGGCTCTCTTCGCCTTCTCCGCCCATGGTTCGCAACTTCGGGACGGCCGAAATCTGCGTCTCCGTTGATCGTATGACGAAGTGTCTTTCCGGTAACTACCTTCGGGATTAGAGTTGGGGGCGCGGCATCCCGCCGCCGCCAGCCCTACTACGAGGACGTCATGCTCGTCACCGTCGTACAGTTGCCTGCGTGCTGAACGCGCCAGGCCGAGGTCATCCATGTCGTCACTGAGCCTGGACAGCCGCGGGCTCGCCGCCGGCGTGCTCGTCATCCTGAGCGGTGAGATCGATTTCACCAACGCCGACCAACTGGAAACCTACGCCGAGGCGGTGCGCCTGCCCGGTGAGCCGCTGATGCTCGACCTCGGTGGCCTGACCTTCATGGACAGCAAGGGGCTCAACGTGCTGCTGCGGCTCAACGCCGCGGCGCGGGCGGAGGGTGGCGGGCTGCATCTGGTGGCGGTGCACGATGTGCCCGCCCGGCTGCTGGAGATCACCGGCGTGTGGGACGCCCTCGCCACGCACACCAACCTGGAACAGGCCCTCGCCGTGGTGCTGAGCGGAGATCCGGCCCAGGAGCGCTTCTGAGCCGGGTGGTGCTGAGCGGCGATCCGGCCCAGGAGCGCTTCTAGGCCGCGCCGGCGCTCCCAGTCGGCTCCAAGCCAGGAACAAGAGCCGTCGCTCATCATTTCCGGCTGTGAGCGGAAATGTGCGAAGAGCATTCACCAAGATCGCCGCAGCCGCGGCGGTCGTCATGGCGGTCGTGCTGCCCGCGTTACCGGCCGCGGCCGACGACGCGCCCGACAAGCGGCCCGACGTCCCCGTCGGCACCTGGCTGGCCGCGCGTACCCAGCCCGCCGTCCAGTTGACCAGTTTCACCTACACGGGCACGGTCGCCGTGCCGACCAGCACGATCAACGAGGCCGCCTTCAACCGGCTCGTCGAGCAGGCGACCGTCGCCGTCACGTCCGGCAAGATCTCCTCGGACGAGCGCAGCATCGCCAAGTGGCTGTTCCAGCGGATCGCGGCCGACGTGGACACCTATCTCACCGCGACCACCCCGGAGCGTACGGTCGACGCCGAGGTCGGCGGCCTGTGCACCGGCTGGTGGGTCACCCCCGACGGCTACATGGTCACCGGCGCCCACTGCGTCCAGGTCGGCGAGACCGAGCTCAACGGGCTCTTCGCGCAGCAGGCGCTGGCCAAGTTCAACAAGCAGGACGCCAAGGAGATCATCAGCGGCCTGCGGGGCATCGAGGCCGACGAGGAGATGGTCAAGCTCGCCCAGCAGATCTACGTCACGTTCAACAGCGGCCACATGCAGCTCCGCAACCTGAAGCAGAGCCTCTCCGTCGTCCAGAGCCTGCCCGGCGGCGGTGTGGACAAGACGGCCAAGCCGGTCACGGCCGAGCTGGTCTCGGTGGGCGAGAGCTATCCGGGCAAGGACTTCGCGCTGCTCAAGGTGAACGGCCAGCAGAACCTGCCGACCGTGCCGCTCGGCGACGACGCCGACGTGCGGACCGGCGACACCCTCTACATCAGCGGTTTCCCCGGCCTGGTCACGAACACGCCGTTCTTCAGCCTGGAGTCCAAGCTGGAGCCGGCGCTGACCGAAGGGCCGTACAACGCCAAGCGCACCACGCAGACCGGTGTGCCGTACGTCCAGACCCAGGCGCCGTCCTACCACGGCAACTCCGGCGGCCCGGTGTTCAGCAAGGACGGCAAGGTCGTCGGCATGCTGATCGCCGGCACGGTGAGCGAGAGCGGCGAGTCCTCGGAGAGCGAGAGCTTCGTCCTGCCGGTGAGCATCATCAAGGAGAAGCTCGGCGAGAAGAACATCAAGCCCGCCCAGGCCGGCACGACCACCCGGTACAACGAGGCGCTGAACGACTACTTCCGCCACTACTACTCGGCCGCGCTGCCGAAGTTCCGCGAGGTCCAGGCGCTGTTCTCCAACCATCCGTACGTCGCCAAGTACATCAGCGAGTCGCAGCAGGCGGTCTCGGCGGGCAAGGACGAGTCGCCCAAGCCGCTCTGGTCGTGGGTGCTCATCGGGGCGGGCGCGCTGGTCGCCGTCCTGATCGTCCTGGTCGCGGTCAAGGTCCTGCGGCGCCGCCGGTCCCGGCACCGCCGGCCCTCCTACGCCGCGCCCCCGCCCGGCGGCGGGTACGGCGCGGTGCCGCCGCCGCCGTGGCAGCAACTCCCGGCGCCCCAGGCGCAGGCGCAGCCCGCATGGCAACAACTCCCCGCCGCCCAGGCACACGTGTCACCTCCCGTGCAGGAGCAGGGCGGCTACGGGCAGAACGGCTACGGGCAGAACGGCTACGGGCAGAGCAGCTATGGGCGCTTCGGGCCGCCGCCGGGTGAGAAGTCTGCCCAGGTCGCCGACCTGGAACGGCAGATCGGCGAGCTCCAGCGCCGGCTCGGCGGCCAACCGCCGAACGCCTGACGCCGACCGCCCCCGGAGCCTCCGTGAGAGGGACTCCGGGGCGGCGGCCACCGGCCCCGCACGCGGAAGCGCCGGGCGCTACGCCCGGACGTCCAGGCCCAGCGCGGCGGCGATGACCGTCGCCTGGAAGGGGTCGATGACGGCGTTCTTGAGCGTGACGGTGTGCGGGTCGAGCGTGCTCAGGTCGCTGCCGCGCAGGTCGCACTTGGTGAGGTCGGCCTTGTGCAACCACGCGCCCGACAGGTCCGACCGCCGCACCTCGGCGCCCTCCAGCCGGGCCCCGGTCAGGTCGGCCTCCCGCAGCCGGGTGCCCAGGAAGGAGCTGCCCCGCAGGTCCGCGCCCGGCAGGCCCACGTAGGACCAGTCGCCGCCCTCGACCTTGAGCAGCCCGAAAGAGCAGCCGTCGAACATGCTGCCCGTCAGCTTGCACCCCTTGAACGTGGCGTCGAAGAGGGAGCAGCGCGAGAACGTGCAGTTGAGGAACCTGGCGTCCTCGTGCACCGACACGTTGAACCGCACGTTCCTGAACTGGCACTCCTCGAACGAGGAGCCGTGATCGACCAGCTCGGTCATGTCGACGTCCTGGAACAGCACCCGGTGGTAGCTCTCGCCGGAGAGCTCGATGCTGTCCCAGTCCGCGGAGCGGATCGTCGTCTCGGTGGGAGGCGCTGGGATGCCGTGCTTGCGGTCGGCCATGCGAACAAACTAGCGGATCCCCACCCGCCCTGCCTGCCCCGATCTGCGCTTCCGAAAGTTTCGGCTAACAATAAAAAACTTTCTCTGGTGCAATGGCGGTAGTTCTGCCTATTCTGCCGGGAAGAAAGCGTTCTGCGGCGACTCGAACAAGGGCGGCCCTGGTGGGCTGCTCGGCACGGGGTGAGGCATGCGGTCGAAACATTTCGGATACGTGGCGTGGTGAGTGGCGGTCGTCGGCTCCTGCTCCCCGATGTGCTCGCGCGCCGTGCCGAGGAGCAGCCCGAACGGCCCGCGCTCGTGGTGGCCGGTGCGGGGGAGCTCTCGTTCGGCGAGTGGGACGGGCGAGCCGACACGGTCGCGCGCACGCTGATCGAGCGCGGCCTCCTGCCCGGTGACCGGATCGGGCTGCTCTTCGACGAGGCTGACTGGATCGACTACGCCGTCACCTGGTGCGGCGTCCTGCGGGCCGGCTGCGTCACCGTGCCGCTGTCCGGCCGGCTGGCGCCCGCCGAGCTGCGGCACGCGCTGAGGGACTGCTCCGTGACCGCCGTCCTGCACAGCCCCTGCCTCGCGCCGCCGGACGCGGGCGCCTGGCGGGCCACCCCTTCCGAGCTGGTCCACGGAGACGGCGGCGGCGGCCCCGTACGGCGCGGCCTCGCCCCCGACCGGCTGGCGCAGATCATCTACACCTCCGGCACGACCGGCCGGGCCAAGGGCGTCGGCGCCACCCACGCGAACCTGGCCCACGGCCTGTCCGCCGACCCGCGCCGCCGCAAGCTCGCGCACTCGCGGCACTTCCTGCACGCCTTCCCGATCGGCAGCAACGCCGGCCAGACCATGCTGGTCAACGCCCTGGACGCCAGCCCGGCGGCGCTCACCCTGCCGCGCTTCACACCGTCCCGCTTCGCCAAGCTGATCGAGTCCTACGGCGCCGGCACGGTGTTCGTGGTGCCCGCCATGGCCATCGAGCTGCTCAACGCCCGGGTGCACGAGCGGTACGACCTGTCGGCCGTGCGGCTCCTCGGCTCCACCGCGGCCAGCCTGCCGCCGGCCGTGGCCGCGGGCCTGGCCGAGGCGTTCCCGCGCGCGACGATCGTCAACTACTACACCTCGACCGAGGCGGCCCCGGCGCAGACCACGATGATCGTGGACCCGGCCCGCCCCGCGTCGGTCGGGCGGCCATCGGCGGGCAGCGACCTCAAGATCGTCGGCGCGGACGGCGGGCCCGCGCGGGCGGGCGAGCAGGGAGAGGTCTGGCTGCGCTCACCCGCCGGCACCCGCGCCTACTACCGGGACCGGCGGCTGACCGACGACGTCTTCAAGGACGGCTGGGTCCGCATGGGCGATGTCGGCTACCTCGACGCCGACGGCTACCTCTACCTGGTCGACCGCGAGAGCGACGTCATCAAGTCCGGCGCGTTCAAGGTCTCCACGCTCCAGGTGGAGGCCGCGCTGTACGAACATCCCGCGATCTCCGAGGCCGCCGTGGTCGGCCTGCCGCATCCGGTGCTCGGCCGGGTGGCCGGCGCGGCCGTCGTGACCCGGTACCCCGTCACCGCCGCCGACCTGCGGACGTTCCTCCTGGACCGGCTCGCCGGGCACGAGCTGCCGAGCCGGCTGCTGTTTCTCCCCGAGCTGCCGAAGAACCACCTGGGAAAGGTGGTGAAGCCCCGGCTCCTCGACCTGCTCGGGCACCCGGACGCGGGCGCCACGTAAGACCCCCCAGCGGCCAGCGGACGGAACAGAAAGAACGAACATGACGCACCGCCAGGAGAACACTCCCGCTACGTTCGCCCAGCAGGGCATGTGGATCAGCGAGCGCATGGGCGCCGGCCTGGCCTACCATCTGCCGCTCGCCCTGTGGCTCGACGGCGACCTCGACATGGCCGCGCTGCTGTCCGCGTGCGCCGGCGTGGCCGCCCGGCATCCGGTGCTCGCCACCACCGTCGCGGAGAGCGGCGACGGGCTCCGCCTGGTCGCCGCCGCCGCGCCGCCCGTGACGGTCGCCCACCTGCCCGACCCGTCCCCCGAGGCCCTCGACCGGCTCATCCGGGAGGAGGTCGCCCGCGAGTTCGACCTGGAGCGGGGGCCGCTGGCGCGGTTCATCCTCGTCCCGGCCGGGCCGAAGCGGCACCTGCTGCTGTTCGTCGCCCACCATCTCGTCTTCGACGGCCTGTCCAAGGACATTCTGGTACGCGACCTCGCCGCACTCTACGCGGGCGACGCCTGGCGGGAGCCGCTGTCGTTCGCCGAGGACGAGCCCCAGCGCCTGCCCGCCGCCCGCGAGTTCTGGGCGCGCCGCTGGTCGGAGCCCGCCGCGATCGTGCTGCCCGGTCAGCGGCGCACCGCCGCACGCTACGGCGCCGGCGCGCAGATCGACGCCGGCGTCGACCACGAGCTGGGCAGGAGCGCCGCCGAGGTGGCCAGGGCGACGGGCGCGACGACCTTCGAGGCGCTGCTCGCCGGCGTGCACGCGCTGCTGTTCAGGTACGGCACGGAGAACGTCACGGTCGCCATCGACGTGACCACGCGCGGCCCCGCGACCCGCGACCACGTCGGCCCGTTCGTCAATGAACTGCCGGTGTTCTCCCGGCCCACGCCCGGCCAGCCGTTCGGCGACCTGGTGAAGACCATCAGGGGCGAGCTGCGTGAGCTGTACCGCTTCCGCGAGGTTCCGTTCGCCCGCGCCCTCGGGTTGTCACCGCGCGCCGCCGCCGTCCCCGTGTCGATCAGCTATCGCAGGCAGGACGGCACCGAGCCGGTCTTTCCCGGCCTGAAGGTCTCCGTGGACCGCACCATGTACGCCGGCGGCGTCCGCAACGCCCTGCACCTGCAGTTCGTCGACGGCCCGGACGGGCTGGCCACGAGCCTGCGCTACGACCCGGCGGCGGTCGACCGGGAGACCGTGGCCCGGTTCGCCGACGGCCTGCGCGCCCTGCTGAGCTGCGCCGCCGCCGATCCCGGCGTGCGCCTGGCCGAGCTGGACGTCATGTCCTCCGCCGAGCGGTGGCGCCTGCTCGTCGACTGGAACGACACCGCGGCCGAGTACCCGGCGGCGGCGACGTTGCCCCGCCTCTTCACCGGCCAGGTACGGGCCCGGCCTGACGCGGCCGCCGTGACGTTCGAGGGGCGCTCGCTGAGCTACGCCGAGCTGGACGCGGCGGCGGACCGGCTCGCCCGGCGGCTGCGCCGGGCGGGCGTCGAGCGCGGGGACCTGGTGGGCGTGCATCTGCGGCGCTCGGACACGCTGCTGGTCTGCCTGCTCGCGGTGCACAAGGCGGGCGCCGCGTATCTGCCGCTCGATCCGGACCATCCGGCGGAACGGCTCGCCATGATCGTGGCGGACGCCCGGCCACGGTTGTCGTTGTCCGCCACCACCCCGCCCGACTGCCTGCCGGGCCCGGTGCTCCTGCTGTCCGACCTCACGGAGCCCGGCCCCGACCTCGACCTGGGGCCGGGGCCGAGGCCGGGAGAGCTCGCCTACGTGATCTACACCTCGGGCTCGACGGGCCGGCCGAAGGGCGTCGAGGTCACCCACCACAACCTGGCCAACCTGCTGCTGGCGATGCGCGACCAGCTCGACGCCGGCCCGGCGCACACCTGGCTGGCCCTCACCTCGCCGGCGTTCGACATCTGCGCCCTGGAGTTGTACCTGCCGCTGATCGCCGGCGGCCGGGTCGTCGTCGCCCCGCACGGCGCCGTACGCGGGCCGGAAGCACTGGCCCGGCTGGTCGCGGCGCAGGGGGTCACGCACGTGCAGGCCACCCCGTCGGTGTGGCGGTTGTTACTGCCCGGCGGCATCGCCGGCGTGACCGCGCTGACAGGTGGCGAGGCGCTGCCGCCGGACCTCGCGCGGGAGCTCCGGGAGCGCTGCGACCGCGTCGTCAACGTGTACGGCCCGACCGAGACGACGATCTGGAGCACCTCCGGCGAGCCGGGCGAGCAGGTCACCATCGGCCGCCCGATCGCCAACACCCGCATCTACCTGCTCGACGCGTCCCTGCGCCCGGTGCCGGTCGGCGTCGCGGGCGAGTTGTGCGTCGGCGGCGCCGGAGTGGCGCGCGGCTACCGGGGCAGGCCCAGCCGCACGGCCGAACGCTTCGTCCCCGACCCGTACGGGCCGCCGGGGGCACGGCTGTACCGCACCGGTGACCTGGCCCGCTACCGGGAGAACGGCGAGATCGAGTTCCTCGGGCGGGAGGACGGACAGGTCAAGCTGCTGGGTCACCGGATCGAGCTGGGCGAGATCGAGTCCCGCCTGCTGGAGCACCCTCAGGTCGGGGAGACGGCGGTGGCCCTGCGGGGCGAGCGGCGCCTGGTGGCCTACGTCGTCCCGGCGCCCGGCGCGACCATGGACCCCGGCGCGCTGGCCGCCCATCTGGCCAGAACGTTGCCGCCGGCGATGATGCCGAGCACGTACGTCCCGCTGGCCGCCCTGCCGCTGACCCCCGTCGGCAAGCTCGACCGCGCGGCGCTGCCGGAGCCGATCGCGGCGCCGCCGGACCCGGCGGCGAGCCCGCCGGCGGCGCACCGGCCGGAGCTGGAGCTGGAGCTGGAGCCGGAGCTGGAGCTGGAGCTGGAGCAGGGGCAGGATCCGGAGCTGGTCGGTGCGGTGCGGCGGATCTGGCGGGAGGTGCTGGAGCTGGACGACATCGCCGCCGACGACGACCTGTTCGACCTCGGCGGGCACTCCCTCACCATCACCCAGATCACCGCCAGGATCCGCGAACGCCTCGGCGCCGACGTGTCGCTGGACGCCTTCTTCGACGATCCCACCATCACCGGCGTCGTCGAGGAGATCGTCCGGCTCCGCGCGGCGGAAGAAGGGGACGACGTGACGGGGATCCGGCCCCGGCCGGCCGGAACGCTCCCGCCGTTGTCGTCGGCCCAGGAACGGTTGTGGTTCCTGCAACGCTTCGACCCGGACGATGCCTCGTACAACATGTATCTCGTGCTGCGGTTGCGCGGCGGGCTGGACACCGGCGGGCTGGACACCGGCGCGCTCATGGCGGCGCTGGACGCGGTGGTGGCGCGGCACGAGAGCCTGCGCACGTCGTTCGGCGACATCGACGGCGAGCCGATCGCGGTCGTCCACCCGCCGGGCCGCGTCCCGGTCGAACGCATCGACCTGACCGCATCGGCCGACCCGGAAGAGCTGGCCCGGTGGCTGGTCGCCGACCGGACGAACGCGCCGTTCGACCTGGCCGCCGCGCCGCCGCTGCGGGTCAGCCTGCTCACCCTCGGCAGTGACCACCACGTGCTCTGCTTCGCGCTGCACCACGTCATCGCCGACGGATCCTCGCTCAGCGTGCTCTTCGACGACCTGTTCGCCCTCTACCAGGACCGGGACCTGCCGCCGCTGCGCGTCCAGTACGGCGACGTCGCCCTGTGGCAGCGGGAGCGGGAGGCCGGGCCGGCGGCGGAGGAGTCGCTGGCGTACTGGCGACGGCAGCTCGCCGAACCGCCCATGCTCGCCCTGCCCGCCGACAAGCCCCGAGGGGAGCGGCCCGAGGGCGCCTTCCACGCGTTCCCGATCCCCGAGGAGGTCGTCGCCCGGCTGGAACGGCTGGCGCAGGAGCACGGCGCGTCCCTGTTCATGGTGCTGGTCGCCGCCTACCAGGTGCTGCTCGCCCGGCACACCGGGCAGAACGACATCCTGGTCGGCACGCCCTGGGCGGCCCGTGACCGCGTGGAGCTGGAGCCGGTCATCGGCTACCTCACCGACACCCTGGTCCTGCGGGGCGACCTCACCGGCGACCCGGCCTTCCGCGACCTGCTCGCCGCCACCCGCCGCACGGTGCTGGACGCGCACGCCCACCGCACCGTGCCGTTCGAACGGCTGATCGGCGAGCTGGGCGTGCCCCGCGACCTGCGCCACAACCCGCTGCTGGCCACGATGCTCATCCTGCACAGCCAGGCCGGTGACGGCACCCCGCCGGAGCGGATCGGTGACCTGGGGGTGGAGCTGTTCGACGGCGGGTACCGGCAGGCCAAGTTCGACCTGGCACTGGAGACCTGGCGCACCGAGCAGGGGCTGCGGGCCGTCCTCGGCTACGACGCCACCCTCTTCCACGCCGCCACCGTCGAGGGCCTGGCCGCGCGGTTCGCCGTGCTGCTGCGCGGCATCGCGGACGCCCCCGGCACGCCGATCTCCCGGCTGCCCCTGCTGACCGGCGCGGACGCCGCCGCCCTCACCGTCGCCGATGCGCGGTCCGAGGGCGTTCCCGAGACGGTGCCCGCGCTCGTCGAGCGGATGGTCGCCGCCGCGCCCGACGCCCCCGCGCTCGTGTCCGGCGACGTGCGGATGAGCTACGCGGAGCTCGACCTCAGGGTGGCGCGGCTCGCGGCGGCGTTGCGGCGGCGCGGCGTCACCGACGGATGCGTGGTCGGCGTGTGCCTGGGACGTTCGGCCGAGGCGGTGGTGGCGCTGCTGGCCGTGTGGCGGGCCGGGGGCGCGTACCTGCCGCTCGACCCGGACTATCCCGACGAGCGGCTGGCCTTCCTGATCGCGGACAGCGGCGCGCGCCTGGTGGTGGCCGACGCCGCGCGAGCCCGCCGCCTGCCGCCGGAGACCGTCGTGCTGGTCCACTCCGAGGAGTCCGGCAGCGGTGATGACCGCTGGCTCGGCGGATGGGCCGCCGTCGAACCCGGCGACCCGGCGTACGTGATCTACACCTCGGGCTCGACCGGCCGGCCGAAGGGGGTGCTGGTCGAGCACGGCAGCCTCGCCGGGCGGGTGCGCTGGATGCGGGAGGCGTACGGCATCCGGCCGGACGACCGCGTCGCGCAGTTCGCCTCGCTGAGCTTCGACGCCCACGCGGAGGAGCTGTACCCGGCGCTGACGGCCGGCGCGTCCGTGCTGCTGCTCCCCGGCGGCGCCGCCACCCTGCCGGACGAGCTGCGCACCCCGGCCGGCCGGCGGGTCACCGTGCTGGACCTGCCGACCGCCTACTGGCACCGGCTCACCGAGGCGCTCGGCGACGTGACCTGGCCGGAGTCGTTGCGGCTGGTGATCCTCGGCGGCGAGCAGGCGCACGCGCCCGCCGTGGCACGGTGGCGGTCCCGGTTCGGCGGCCGGGTACGGCTGGTCAACACGTACGGGCCGACGGAGGCGACCATCATCGCCACGGCGGCCACCCTCGACGTGACCGACACCGGCCGCCCGCCCATCGGCCGGCCGATCGGCGGCACCACGGCCCATGTCCTCGGCCAGTACGGCGAGCCGGTGCCGCCGGGCTTCCCCGGCGAGCTCTGTCTCGGCGGAGCCGGCCTGGCGCGCGGCTACGTCGGCCGCCCCGCGCTGACCGCCGAGCGTTTCGTGCCCGACCCCTTCGGCCCGCGCGGAGCCCGGCTGTACCGGACGGGGGACCGGGTGCGCCGGCGGCCCGACGGGACGCTGGAGTTCCTGGGCCGCTTCGACGGCCAGGTGAAGGTGCGCGGCTTCCGGGTGGAGCCGGGCGAGGTCGAGGCGGCGCTGCTGGCCCATCCGGGGGTGCGCCAGACGGTGGTGACGGCGGATCAGGACCGGCTGACGGCGTACGTCGCGGGACCGGCCGAGCCGGACGAGCTGCGCCGGCACCTGGCCGCGACCCTGCCCGCGCACCTGGTGCCCACGTCCTGGGTGGCGTTGCCCGCGCTGCCGCTCACGATCACCGGCAAGGTGGACGTGGCGGCGGTGCCCGTGCCGGGACCCGAACCGGCCGCCCGCTTCGTGCCACCGCGCACCGACGCCGAGGCGCTGGTCGCCGAGGTCTGGGCCCGGGTGCTCGGCCTGGACGCCGGCCGGATCGGGGCGCTGGACGACTTCTTCGCCCTCGGCGGCCACTCGCTGCTGGTCACCAGAGCGGCGGCCCTGCTGGGGAACGCGGTCGAGGTGGAGGTGCCGATCCGGACCGTGTTCGACGAGCCGTCCGTCGCCGGGCTGGCGGCCGCGATCGAGAGCCTGCTGATCGAACAACTGTCGAGCCTCTCCGACGCGGAGGCGGCTCGCCTGCTGGACGCGGAGGTACCCCGTTGACGGAATCGGATGAGTTGTCGGCCACCAAGCAGGCGCTGCTGGCGCAGCGGTTGCGGCGTGGGGCGGCGCCCCGGCGGACCATCCCGGCACGGCCCGACGAGGAGCCGCCGCTGTCGCACGCCCAGGAGCGCCTGTGGTTCCTGGAGCAGTTCGCGCCGGGCACCACACAGCTCACCATCCCGATCCGGTTGCGGCTGCGCGGCCCGCTGGACCCCGGCGCGCTGGCCGCCGCGCTCGACGCCGTGGCCGCCCGCCACGACGCGCTCCGCATGCGCTACCCCCAGACCTGGGACGGCCGGCCACGCGTGGAGATCACCACCGACGCCGCACTGCCGCTGACCGTCCGCGCCGCGCGGGACGAGGCTGCTGCGCGCGTTCTGGTCGAGGAGTTCCTGGCGGAGCCGTTCGACCTGGCGACCGGGCCGGTGGCGCGGGCGCTGCTGGTCCGGCTGGCCGGCGACGACCACGTGCTGGTGATCGCCGTGCACCACATCGCGGCCGACGGCTGGTCGGCCGACCTGCTGCTGCGCGAGCTCTTCGCCCGCTACGACGGCACCGCGCCGCCGCCCCCGGAGGTCGGGTACGGCGACTACGCGGCCTGGCAACGCGGCCTGCCACCGTCGCGGCGCGACCTGGACTTCTGGCGGGACCGGCTGGCCGGGCTGGAGCCGCTGGAGCTGCCCACCGACCGGCCCCGCCCGCCGGAGCGCACCTACGCCGGCGCCTCGTGCACGTTCTCGCCGGCTCCCGACGTGCGCGCGGCGCTGGCGACGCTGGGCCGGGAGCACCGGGCCACGCCGTACATGACGGTGCTGGCCGCGTTCGCCGTGCTGCTCGGCCGGTACGCGGGCACCCCCGACGTCGCGGTGGGATCCCCGGTGGCCGGCCGCCAGGCGCCGGAGCTGGACGGGGTGATCGGCTGTTTCGTGAACATGCTGACCATGCGGGTGGACCTGTCGGGCGATCCGACGTTCGCGGAGCTGCTGGCGCGGGTGCGGGACGTCGCCGTGGACGCCTTCGCGCACCAGGACCTGCCCTTCGAGCGGCTCGTGTCGGAGCTGGACCTGCCCCGCGACGTGTCCAGGTCCCCGCTGTTCGGCGTCATCCTGGCGACGCAGAGCTACCGCGACACCGCCGTCGACCCGCCGGCCGGGCTGACCGTGGCGGACTTCCCCGTGAACGCGTGGGCGACCCGGTACGACCTGGAGCTCTACCTCGGCGACGACGCGGGCGGGATGTTCGTCTACAACACCGGCCTGTTCGACGCGGCCACGATCGAGCGCCTGGCCGGCCACCTCACCCTGCTGCTGGAGCGGGTCGCGGCCCGGCCCGGCCTGCGGCTGTCGGAGATCGACCTGCTCACCGAGGACGAGCGCCGCCTGGTCGTCGCCGACTGGAACGACACCGCCGCCGCCTTCCCCGGCCCCGCCACCCTGCACGGCCAGATCGAGGCCCAGGCGGCGCGTACGCCCGACGCGGTCGCGGTGCGCTTCGAGGGGCGCTCCCTGACCTACGCCGAGCTGGACGCGGCGGCCGGCCGGGTCGCGTACACGCTGCGCGACCTGGGCGTGGGCGCCGGTTCGGTGGTCGCCGTCTGCGCTGAGCGCTCGCTGGAGCTGCTGCCCGGCCTGCTCGGCGTGCTCAAGGCCGGGGCGGCGTACCTGCCGATCGATCCCGGCTATCCGGCGGACCGGGTGGCGTTCATGCTGGCGGACGCCGCGCCGGCCGTACTGCTCACCCAGAAGCGCCTCCGCCCCGAGACCTCGGCGATCACCCTCGACCTGGACGACCCGGACGTCTGGACCGGCGCTCCCGGGCCGCTGCCCGACGTGCGGCCGGACGACCTCGCCTACGTCATCTACACCTCCGGCTCCACCGGCCGGCCCAAAGGTGTGCCGAACACCCACGGCGGCATCGCCAACCGCCTCGACTGGATGCAGGAGCGCTTCCGCCTGGACGCGGGCGACGTGGTGGCGCAGAAGACCCCGCTGAGCTTCGACGTGTCGGTGTGGGAGCTGTTCTGGCCGCTGCGGGCCGGCGCGCGGCTGGTGCTCGCGACGCCCGGCGGGCACAAGGACGCGGCGTACCTGCGCAAGCTGATCGTCACCGAGGACGTGACGACCGTGCACTTCGTGCCGTCGATGCTGGCCGCGTTCCTCGGCGAGGAGGGCGCGGCCGGTTGCGGCTCGTTGCGCCGGGTGATCTCCTCGGGCGAGGAGCTGCCCGCCGACCTGGCCCGCCGCTGCCTCGCCACGCTGCCCGCCGCCGAGCTGCACAACCTGTACGGCCCGACCGAGGCGGCCGTCGACGTGTCCGCCTGGCACTGCGTCCCCGGCGCGCTCGCCGCCGCCGCCCGGGTGCCGATCGGCGCTCCGATCGCCAACACCACCCTGCACGTCCTCGACGCCGCCATGGCCCCCGCGCCGGTCGGGGTGCCGGGGGAGCTGTTCATCGGCGGCGCGGGCCTGGCCCGGGGCTACCTGAACCGGCCGGCGCTCACCGCCGAGCGCTTCGTGCCCGACCCGTTCGGCCCGCCGGGAGCGCGGCTCTACCGCACCGGCGACCTGGCCCGGCGCCGTCCTGACGGCGCGCTGGAGTTCCTCGGCAGGCTGGACGCCCAGGTGAAGCTGCGCGGCCTGCGGATCGAGCCCGGCGAGATCGAGGCGGCGCTGCGCGCGCTGCCCGCCGTCCGCGACGCGGCCGTGATCGTGCACGAGTACAGCCCCGGCGATCCCCGCCTGGTCGCCTACATCACCCCCGCCGGCGCCCCCTCCGCAGCCCCGTCCGGCGGCCCGTCCGGCGCCCCGAACGACGACGCTCTGGACGATGACGCTCTGGACGGGGTGCTCGATCACGCCGCCGTGCGGGCCGCGCTGAAGCTGACCCTGCCCGACCACATGGTGCCGAGCGGCTACGTCACGCTGGCCACGCTGCCGCTCAACCCCAGTGGCAAGCTCGATCGACGGGCGCTGCCCGCCCCGGTCGCCGGACGTGACGCCGGTGTCGAGCTCATCGCGCCGGAGACGCCCACCGAGCGGGCCCTCGCCGCCATCTGGACCGAGCTGCTGGGCATCGAGGCGGTCGGGGTCGGCGACGACTTCTTCGACCTCGGCGGGCATTCGCTGCTGGCCACCCAGGTGGTGGCGCGGTTGCGGACGCGGACCGGCGCCGCGGTCAGCGTGATGGAGGTGTTCCAGCACCGGACGATCCGCGAGCTGGCGGCGCTCGCCGACACCCCCGCCGAGCGCCGCGGCCCCCGCTCGCTGCTGCACCGGCTGACCCCGGCCGGCCGCGCGACGCCCGTGCTGACCTACGTGTGCGTGCCGTACGGCGGCGGCAGCGCGGTCGTCTACCAGCCGCTCGCCGACGCCCTGCCGGACGGCCACGCGCTCTGGTCGGTGGCGATCCCCGGCCACGACGTGGGCGTGGACGAGGAGAAGCTGCCCTTCGACGACCTCGCGACCGGATGCGTGCGCGAGATCCTGGACAAGGTCGAGGGCCCGATCGTGCTGTACGGCCACTGCGGCGTCGGCTCGGCCCTGGCCGTGGACATCGCCCGCAAGCTGGAGGCCGCCGGGCGGGACCTCGCCGCCGTGTACATCGGCGGGATCTTCCCCTTCGCCCGGCCGCGCGGGGCCCTGATGTCGCGGATCTCCCGCTTCGCCCAGGCCGAACGGCTCCGCGGCGACCAGCGCTACGTCAACAACCTCATCTCGCTCGGGCTGGACATGAGCGAGATCGATCCCGCCCAGGCCCGCCGCATCATCCGGAACATGCGCGCCGACTCCCGGGAGGCGGAGGACTACTACACCCGCCTGTTGGACACCGGCGTCGACCGGCTGCGCGCTCCGGTGATCAGCGTGGTCGGCTCCGAGGACCCGGCGACGGACTTCTACCAGGAACGTTTCCGGGAGTGGCACTTCCTGACCGGCACGTCGGCCGTGGTCGTGCTCGCGGAGGCCGGGCACTTTTTCCTGAAATATCGGGCGGACGAGCTGGCCAAAATCGTCACCACCGTTCACCGGTCGCTCACAGACCCGGCGCCGATCCCGGTGCCGGATCGGGACGCCACGTGGTGGCTGCACGACGTGTCCCGTTCGGGCGGTCCTCCGCCGGCCGGGCCGCAGCCCGGCATTCCGCGCTTCCTCGCCGTCGCGATGAGCCAGCTCGTGTCGATGACCGGATCGGCGCTGACCGAGTTCGCCGTGCCGTTGTGGATCTACACCACGACCGGGTCCGTGGCGCAGTTCGCCCTGATGGCCGTGGTCGGCCTGGTGCCCGGACTGCTCACCGCACCCATCGCCGGGGCGATCGTCGACCGGACGAGCCGGCGGCGGGTGATGCTGGCGGGGGACGCCGCGGCGTTCTCTATCCAGCTCGCCTTCGGGGTGCTGCTGTGGACCGGGAGCCTGTCCGCGGGCATGATCTACCCGCTGCTCGGCTGCCTGTCGGTCGCGCTGACCTTCCAGCGGATCGCGTACTTCTCGGCCGTGCCCCAGCTCGTCCCCAAGCCCTACCTCGGGCACGCCGCCGGGCTCATGCAGCTCGGCACCGGCACCGCCCAGCTCCTGGTGCCCCTCTTCGCCGTCGGCCTGCTCGCCGGCGTGGGGCTCGGCGGCATCCTCGTCCTGGACATCGCCAGTTACGCCGTCGCGATCGTGGTGCTGCTGGCGGTGCGCTTCCCCCGCACCATGCCGTGGCGGCGCAGGGAGTCGGTCAAGGCCGAGCTCCTGGGCGGGCTGCGGTACTCCCTCGGCCATCGCGGCTTCGTCGGCATGTTGCTCTTCTTCGTCGTGCTCAACGTGTTCCTCTCCCCGCTGCTGCTGATGTTCTCGCCGCTGGTGCTCTCCTTCGCCGGGCTCGGCGACGTCGGCCGGATCTCGTTCCTGGCCGGAGTGGGGACGTTCGCCGGCGCGCTCGTCATGACCGTCTGGGGCGGCCCGCGCCGCCTGCGGCTGCGCGGCGTGCTGCTGTGCGCCCTGGCCCTGGGCTGCTTCTGCCTGATCACCGGGCTCCGCGCCGACCTCGCCGTGATCGCCGTCGGCGTCTGCGGCATCACCGCCTGGGTCACCGTGATGAACGGCATCTACACCACCATCGTCCAGGTCAAGGTGCCGCAGCGCTTCCACGGCCGCGTCTTCGCCATGAACACGCTCATCGCCTGGTCCACGCTGCCGATCGGCTTCGGCCTGATCGCGCCGTACGCGGCCGCGCTGCTCGACCCGCTGCTCCTGGAGGGCGGCTCGCTGGCGCCGACCGTCGGAGCGCTCATCGGCACCGGGCCCGGTCGCGGCATCGGGCTCATGTACGTGCTCTTCGGCGTCGCCATCGTCGTGCTCACCCTGGTCGCGACGCGGGTGCCGGCACTGGCCCGCTTCGATCAGGAGGTGCCCGACGCCGTGGCCGACGACCTCGTCGGCGTCCGCGCGCTGCGCGGCTCCACCCCCACCACGGAGGCATGACCATGACCGAATCCGCACGACACCAGGTGGTCGTCAACGACGAGGACCAGTACTCGTTGTGGCCGGCCGACCGGCAACCGCCGGCCGGCTGGCGGCCCGAGGGGTTCACCGGGGAGCAGGAGGAGTGCCTGCGCCACATCGACGAGGTATGGACGGACATGCGGCCGCGCAGCGTCCGGCTGCGCCAGGACGGCACCACCGGAGGTACGAGGTGACGACGGACGGCGAGCGGTTGATGCGGGTGCTGGCGGTCATGATCGCCGAGGCGTCCGACGGCGAGGTCAGCGCCGAGGAGGCGCTCGCGGGCGGCCACTCGCTCTCGGCGCTCGGCCTCACCTCGCTGGCGCGCATCAGGCTCATCGACACGATCGAGGACACCTTCGGAGTCGACGTCGACCTCGGCGGCGACCTGTCCTCCGCCGAACACGTCAGCACCCTCGCCACCTCCATCGCCGCCTCCCTCTCCGCCCCTCCCGCCGAAGAGCTCCCCACCGCGCCCGCCGGTCGCGACGGGCGGCCATGATGACCGCCGCCCGGACGGCGACCGTGGAGTTCAGCGGCCCCCGCTCCGGCGAGGCCACGCTGACCTGGGGACAGCGGCTGATGTGGCGGGCCGTCCACCTCATGGGCGACAGCCAGTCCTTCCTCACCTGCCCCTGGGTGCTGCCCGTCTACGGAAAGCGCGACCTCGCCGCCGTACTGACCGTGCTACGCCGCCTGCTGGAACGCCACGAAAGCCTGCGCACCACCTTCGCCGCCACCCCGGACGGCCCCGTCCAGCGGGTCGCGCGTGACGGCGAGCTGGTCGTGGACCTGGTGGAGGCGGCCGGGGAGCGAGCGCTGCAGGCGGCCGAGCGGATCGCCGGCGAGCTGAGCAGAACGCCCTTCGACCACGGACGGGACCTGCCGCTGCGCTGCGCGGTCGTGACCCACGAGGGCCGGCCGAGAGCGCTGGCGTTCGCCTTCTCCCACCTGGCCGTGGACTTCGAGGCGCTGAGCCTGCTCTCGGCGGAGTGGAAGGCGCTGCTCAGAGGAGCGGACCTGAGGCCGCCGGAATGGCAGCCGATGGACCAGGCGGAGCTGGAGCGCGAGGAGTCGTTCCTGGCCCGCTCGTCCAGGTCGGTCCGGCACTGGCGCTCCGTGCTCGACGAGGTTCCGCTGGACGTGTTCGACCATCCTGCGGGCGAGGCGGAGGATCCGCGGTTCATCGAGGTGGGCATGGAATCGGTCGCGCTCGCCGCCGCGGCCACGACACTGGCCGAACGCTGGACGCTCAGCACGACCAGCGTGCTCCTCGCCGCCTGCGCGACCGTTCTGGCCGCGGTGAGCGGACGCAGGAGGGCGGTCATGCAACTGGTGCACAGCAACCGGCGCGATCCGCGTACCAGGAGCATGGTCGGGACCGTGGGACAGGACGGCCTGTTCGTGCTCGACCTGACCGCCGCCGACTTCGCCGCCACGTGCCGGGCGGCGCACCGCAACGCCCTCGCGGCCTACCGCACCGCGCACTATGACCCCTTCGAGATGCAGGCCATGCGGGCGGAGGTCGGCCGCCGCCGTGGGCGGGAGCCGGACCTGGACGCGTTCTTCAACGACAGGCGCGGCGCCGGCGCCTGGGCGGACCTGCCCGAGCCGGCCCCGGGCGAGAACCTGGCCCGGCGCACCCGGACGCACGTCACGGACGCCTGGCCCGGCGTGCGCTTCAAGGTGTTCTTCACCGTGGGCACCGCTCCAGACACCGGGCAGCTCAGCCTCATCGTCGACACCGCCTACCTCGGGCGGGACACGGCGCGCGCGATGCTGCGCGCCGTGGAGACCCTGCTGGTCCGCAGCCTCACCGAGAACGTGCCGGTCACCGGCGTCCTCGCCGCGGAGGGCGTCGTGCGCGACCGGTGACACGCGTGCCTCAGGCGTCCGCCGGCCTGGGTGGTGTTTTGACGATCTACCCAGGGGAGATGCTTCTGGAGAAGTTTCGCGTACCCCTCCGTTCCAACGCCTGACAGGCGAGACGATCATGAGCGTGGAGTTCGAGTTGCGCTGCCCGATCAGCGCCGATCTCGGTTTCATCCGGGATCTCGTACGCATCCACGGCCACCACTGCGGACTCCGTGGCCAGCGACTGGACGACCTGATTCTGGCCGTCAACGAGGCGGTCGCCAACGTGCTCGACCACGGCGGCACGGCCGGCCAGGTCACCGCCCGCGGCACCGGCGACGCGATCACGGTGGAGATCCTGGACATCGCGGGCCGGTTGACCGGCGACCACCTGGCCGCCGCCGCGCTCGACCCGATCTCCCTGCGCGGCGTCGGGTTGTGGGTGATCCGGGGCCTGTGCGACGCGGTCTGCCTGGAGCGGACCGGTCTCGGCTCCCGGCTGAGCCTGCACATGCACGGTGTGCCGGACCACGTCCAGGTGCCGGCGCCACGCCACGCCTGCCGCATCTGCGACATGGCGGGGGGCGCCGACGCCCTGTCGGAAGGTCTGTGGTGCGCGTACGGGCGCCAACTGGCCACCTGAGCATCCGCCGCCCCGGCCGGACCGCGAGCTGACAGGCTGCTTCAGCCGGTCAGGGCCGCCGCCACGGCGTGGGCCACCTCCTCCGCCGCCAGGAAACACTGGTGGATCGAGCCGCCACGGCCGCCCGCGTCCCCGACCACGTGCACGCCGAGCCGGGGCCGCCGGGCCCGGCAGGCGGCGAGGAGCTCGGCCCGGGGGGTGACACCGTGCGAGACCAGCAGCGGGCCCGCCGCCGGCAGCCACTCCTCGCGACCGCCGGTGCGTACGAGCACCCGGTCCGGTTCGATCGTGCGGATCGTGGACTCCAGCAGGATGCGGACCCGGGGGTTCCCGGTCAGCCGCGGCACCGTCAGGATCTTGGCGCGGCGGCCGACGTCTGGGGCGAGGGACGGTTGCGGGCCGACCAGCAGCACCTCGGAGCCGCCGGCCGCCAGATGATCGGCGACGGCCACCCCCTCACGGTCGGCCCCCCAGACGACGCACGCGGCGGGGACGTCCAGCCGGTCCCGCACGCACGCGCCGGGGACGTCCGGCCGGGCGGCGAGCCAGTCGCGGACGTCGATCACGTGTGGCAGGTCGATGCCGGGAACGCCGGGCAGGTGGCCGGCGCCTCCGGTGGCCAGCACGATGGCGTCCGCGTCGTGCCGGGCCAGCTCCTCCTCGGTGACCGGGACGCCCGTGCGGACGGTGCCGCCGAGCCGGTCCAGCTCACTCGCGCACCACCGCAGGATGCGGTGATACTCCGGGTACTCGGGCAGACGCGCGGCGAGGGCGAACCGGCCGCCGACGTGCTCCGCACGCTCCAGCACCCGCACGCGATGCCCGTGCCCGGCCAGCAGCCGGGCCGTCTCCAGACCGGCCGGGCCGGCCCCGATCACCAGCACCGACACCTTCTCGGCGGGCGCCGGGGGCCGGCCGAGAAACTCCCGGCCGGCCCGGGGGTTGACCGAGCAGGGGATGGGCTCCCCGGTGCCGAGCCGGTCGATGCAGTAGTTGCAGGCGATGCACGGCCGGTAGGGCTCGCCCGCGAGGGCCCGGCGCGGGAAGTCCGGGTCGGCGTGCAACGTGCGGGCCAGGGAGACGAAGTCCGCCTGGCCACCGGCCACGATCGCCTCCGCAGTCTCGGGGGTGCTGATCCGGCCGGCCACGCCGACCGGCAGGCCCAGCGCGCGATAGCGCTCGGCGTACGGGGCGAGCAGGCCGCGCTCCCACTCGCCGGGCTGGATGATCCACTGCCCGGCCTCGTACGAGCCGGCCGAGACGTCGAGGAAGTCGAGCAGGTCCAGCCGGGCGCCGGAGATCAGCTCGAACGTGCGGCCGGCCGTCAGCCCGCCGTCGAACCCCTCATGGGCGGAGATCCGCAGGCCGACGGCCATCTCCCGCCCCGCCCGCGCGCGCACCGCCTCGATGACCAGGTCGAGGAAGCGGGCCGGGCGGGCGAACTCGTCGGTGCGCAGGTTGCGGGCCGGCGAGAGGAACTGGTGCACCAGGTAGCCGTGCGCGCCGTGAATGGAGATCACGTCCACGCCCGCTTCGCGGCACCGCCTGGCAGCCTCCCCGTACGCCTCGACCAGCTCGTACACCTCCCGCGTGGTCAGCTCCAGCGGCAGCTCGCCGCCGGCCGGCAGGCACGGGACGGGGGAGGGGGCGACCGGCCGGAAGCCGCTGACCGCCCCCTGCGCGGTGCGGCCACCGTGGTTCAGCTCGACTCCGAACAGCGACCCGGCCGCGTGGACGGCGGCGGCCAGCCGGGCGATGCCGGGGACGCGGGCGTCGACGTCGGCGCCCATCTGGCGCAGCCGCCCCTTGCCGTCGGCGCGGACGTAGCTCGCCTCGGCGAAGACCAGCGCCGCGCCGCCGTGTGCCCGCCGGACCAGGTAGTCGGCGTAGCGGCCGGTGACGGTGCCGTCGATCTCGCAGTAGTTGCGTTCCATCGGCGCCGCGACGAACCGGTTGCGCAGGCGCACCGGCCCCAGTTTCAGAGGCGAACCGCACCGCATCCCCGCCTACCTGGCGCGTTCGGCGTCGCGGATGGTCCTGTCGGCGTCCCGCCTGGTGATGAAGCCGTCGCGCAGGTTCCGCTCGGTGACCTGGCGGACCTGGGCGACGTAGTCGCGGTGGCCGGGGTACAGCTCGGCGAGGGTCGTGTCGTCGAACGGGACCCAGCTTCCGCCCTGGCGGCAGGCGCTGTTGGTGGCGTCGGTGAGGCCGATGTTCCAGCCGGTGTTGCGCTCCGTCGGGGCGTCGACCGCCGCGAGCCGGATGCCGCCGCGGGCGATCTGGTAGGCGTCCCTGGTCAGGGTGGCGGGGCTGGTGGTGGCGTCGGTGACCTCCAGCTTGGGGCCCGCGGGCGGATGCCGGTCCTCCCGCGCCCAGCGTACGGAGTGGTCGAACATCGCGTTCAGCACGTACTCGTACGGGACGTTGCTGCGCGCCGGGGACACGCAGGGCGCGGTGGGTCCGGCCAGCAGTCCCGACACGCCCGCGTCACGCAGCCGGATCGGGTTGTTGACCAGGTACGCGTGCCGGTCGGAGTGCGAGGCGCCGGCGATCTCCCAGTAGGTGTAGCGGTCGCCGTCGGGCTGGCGGCGGGCGGCCTGGTTGGCGAGGACGTCGTACTCGCTGGCCGTCTTGAAGACCCGCGTGGTCAGGTCGGGGCGGATCGCCACGCCGCCGTCCACGATGGTGATCACGTCGTAGACGGGCGCGAGCGGATGCACGGAGTTGGCGTAGAGGGCCAGCCGGGAGGCCGACTGGGACTGGCCGGTCGCGATCAGCGTCCTGACCTTCAGGTTGCCGAGCGGGCGTGCGCCACGCGGGTCGGTCAGCGCCTTGGCGGCCTGGCTGAAGACGTCGTACGCGAGGCCGTCGTCGATGACGGTGCCGCCCGCGGTCAGGTCGAGGCCGCCGTACCTGGCCGGGTTCCACGCTTTCAGTCCCGCCGGGGTGTGCACGCCGTTGCGCTGGGCGCTCACGCCCACCCACGCGTACCCCTCGTCCAGCAGGTGCCGGAAGGACCGGGACCAGACGACCTCGTAGTCGAAGGTGTTCGTCACGTTGTACCACTCGACGACCGCCGTGCCGTTGAACCGCTTCGGCGCGAGCGGCCGGCGGACCACGATGCGGGTCGTGTAGGGGTGGCCGCTGTCGATGACCGTGCCGGTGGCCTGGTCGGGGGTGGTGTAGCGGCTGGCCGTGCCCGTGATGAGGTACTCCTCCTCGACGTACCCGGCTTTCGCGAGGTCCTGGTCGGTGGCGAAGAAGGGATGGTCGCGGGGCTGGCCGGTCGAGGGGATCGGGCCGGTCACCGTGGGAGCGGGGACGGCGGCGGGTGCGGGGGTGGGTGCGGTGATCAGGGTGAGCGCTAACGTGCCGGCCAGGAGGAGGGGGTGCATGGGGGGACTCCGTCCGGGAAAGTACGAACTAGATAGTTCATAAACTTCCGCGCTCGTGACCGCGAAGTCAAGAGGAAGATTCACTTCGCGGTCACGACCCCGGGTCAGGCGCACTTGCCCGCGAGCCAGGCCCGGTACTCCTTCGTGTAGTTCGTCATGACACTCTTCGGCGCCTGGTCCAGCACGGCCTGCCACTGCGCCTTGTTGCCGGTCCAGGAGGGCGGGGGCTCGTCCCAGGCCACGCTGTCGGTCCAGCGGGCGGCCGATCCCTTGAGCAGCGCCGGGTGACGCTTGGCGAGCTCGCCCTGGATCCAGGAGTCCTGCGAGTACACCAGGATCTGCTGCGCGCCCTGGCGCTCCGTGATCGGGGCCGAGATCTCCTTCCAGGCGTTCACCGCGTACGCGGAGTTCGCCAGGACGCTCTTCGCCTCCGGCTTGATCTCCAGGAGGGCGACCAGCCCCCGCGACTTCACGTGATCCAGCCACTGCCGCAACGAGTAGACCTGCTCGCCCTGGTACGGGCCGCGCGCGATCCGGCGAGCCTGGAGGTTGTCCGCGCCTGCCGTCCACCAGATGTCGGTGATGTTCCGCTTCTCGCCCGTCAGGCCGTTGGTGGAGGTGTTGTGCCACATCACCGCCTTCGTCCCCTCTTTGGTGAGCTGGACGTCGCCTTCCACCCCCTGGGCGCCCCAGGTCTTCTGGTCGTTCACCCCACTCGGGTGGTTGGGCTGGCGCACCTGGTCCTTGGACCAGGCGGTCGCGCCCGTGGGATAGCCGCCGTGCCCGAAGACCGGCGGACACGCGGGCAGGCGGGCCGCCATCGCGGCGGGCACGAGCCCCGTGGTGGTCAGAACCGTCGCCATCGAGACCGCGGCAACAACGTTCATCGTCATCAGCCGAACCCCATCCATGATCGCCGACCGGAAGGGCAGGCTATGGGAAATGTCCGACATCGAGCAACAGCCGAGGACCCGGAGCGTCGCAGCCCGATGATCGCCCGGACGGGTGATGATGTTCGGGAACCACCTGAGCTTGACGGGAGCCCTGCATGCGGATCGGTGTTGTCTTTCCTCAGACCGAGATCGGCGCGGACGCGGGCGCCGTACGCGCCTACGGGCAGCGGGCCGAGGAGCTCGGATTCCGGCACGTCATGGCCTTCGACCACGTCGTCGGCGCCGACCCGGCGGTTCACCAGGGCTGGAGCGGCCCCTATGACGTGCGGACCACGTTCCACGAGCCGATGGTCCTGTTCGGCTACCTCGCCGCGCTGACCTCGCTGGAGCTGGTCACCGGCATCATCATCCTGCCCCAGCGGCAGACCGCCCTGGTGGCCAAGCAGGCGGCCGAGGTCGACCTGCTCACCACGGGCCGGTTCCGGCTGGGGGTCGGGCTGGGCTGGAACGCGGTCGAGTACGAAGCCCTCGGCCAGGACTTCACCACCCGCGGCAAGCGCATCGAGGAGCAGGTCGAGCTGATGCGCCGGTTGTGGACCGAGCCGTCGGTCACCTTCGAGGGCACCTACGACCGGGTGACGGGAGCCGGTCTGGCGCCCCTGCCCGTGCAGCGGCCGATCCCCGTCTGGTTCGGCGCGCAGTCGCCCGCGGCCTACCGCCGGGCCGGGCGCCTGGCCGACGGCTGGTTCCCGCAGATGTCTCCCGGCCCCAAGCTCGACGAGGCCAAGGCCATCGTCGAGGACGCCGCCACTCAGGCCGGACGCGACCCCGCCACGCTCGGCATGGAGGGCCGCGTCAACTGGACGGGCAACGCGGCGGAGTTGCGGGAGGTGGCCCGGCGCTGGGAGCAGTCCGGGGCCACGCACCTCGCCGTCGACACCATGCGGGCGGGACTGCGCACGGTCGACGACCACCTCGCCGCACTGGAGACCGCCGCCGACGCCCTCGGCCTGCGCAACGGTTAGGCCGAGGTTGCTCCTTCCGCGCTCAAGGCCAAGGATGGTCTCCCATGGATGAGGAAGGCATTTCCTCCGAGCGTTTCACCGTGTCGATCGGCCTGCACGACGTCTTCACCGTCGCCCGCGCGGCGGGCGAGCTCGACTACAGCTCCGCGGGACTGCTGCACCAGCAGGCGCGAGACGCCTGGCAGGCGACGCCCGCCGCCGGACTGGTCGTGGACCTGCGCGGTGTGACATTCTGCGACTCCATGGGCGTCGGCGTGCTGGTGCTGCTGCTCAAGCAGAGCCGTGAGCAACAGAGCAGCCTGATCCTGTCGGGCATCCCGCCCCTTCTGGAACGGATTCTGACGATCACCGGCCTGCGCACCGCGTTCCAGGTGGCGGATTCGGTGGAGGCGGCCATCCAGACCTTGCGGACGCCGCCCCGATCGGACACCGGCCCGGACGACCAGACCGGCTCGGGCGCGGATGCCTGACCAGACGGCAAGGAGGCCACCGTGCCCGTCCATCGCCTGCCCGACAACCCCAGCCTCGAACGGCTCCGTGAACAGGCCAAGACCCTCCTCCAGGACGTGCGGGCGGGCCTTTCCGAGGCCCGCGGGCTCGTCACCGAGTTCCATCCCCGGCCGCCGGAGACGCCCGAGCTCTCCGACGCGCAGCTCGTCACCGCCCGCCGGTACGGCTTCGCGAGCTGGGCCGAGCTGACGGAGCACATCGGCACCATCGAGCGATACTCCCGCTCACCGCACCGCGTCGGGCCGAGCGAAGAGTTGCCGGAGGAGTTCCTGCGGCTCGCCTGCCTCACCTACGGCCACGACCACGCGGGCCGGACCGGGGAGGCCGGCCTGCTGCTGGCCCGGCATCCGCACCTGGCCGCCGCGAACGTCTTCACGATGGCGGCCACCGGCTCGGCCGACGCGCTGGCCGGCGCGCTGGCCGCGGACCCGCGACTGGCCCGGACCCAGGGCGGCCCCTTCGGGTGGGAGCCGCTGCTCTATCTGACGTACGCGCGTCTCGACATCGCCGCCCCGTACGTGGCGGCGGCCCGGCTGCTCCTCGAACACGGCGCCGATCCCGACACCGGATTCCTCTGGGACGGTCTGACCTCACCGTTCACCGCGCTCACCGGCGCGTTCGGCGGGGGAGAGAGCGACCAGCCACCGCATCCGCAGGGATGGGCGCTGGCCAGGCTGCTGCTGGAGGCCGGAGCGGACCCCAACGACAACCAGACCCTCTACAACCTCGGGCTCGGCGGCTCCTTCTCCGACGACACCGCCCACCTTGAGCTGCTGCTGGAGTTCGGCCTGGGCCGTGGCGAGGGCGGGCCGTGGCATGCCCGGCTGGGCCCGGCACTGCAGTCCCCGCAGCAGATGGTGCGCGACGAACTGGCCACCGCCGCACTGCGCGGTGGCCCGCGACGCGCCCGGCTGCTCCTCGCCCACGGCGCGGAGGTGCACGGCCTCGGCGGCCACCCGGTGTATGACGGACGCACACCGTACGAGCTGGCCCTGCTGAACGGGCACACCGAGGTCGCGAACCTCCTCGCCGCCGCGGGCGCTTAGGCCGGTCAGGACTGACCGCAGGTCGCGGGGCAGATCTTGACCTCGGGGTAGCGTGCTGATGGTTTGTCCAGGATGGACTGTCGTTTCGACTTCAGGTGCTGGTCGAGGAAGGCTGCCACGTACGTGCGGGTGAGCTCGGCGGCCCGCGCCGCGGGCAGGGCGTCGTAGGCGGGCGTGAGGCCGAGGACGCCCGCCAGCAGCGGGCCGTCGGTGAACGACTGGTGGTCCGCGCCCGTCAGCACGAGCCAGCGCTTCCACCCGGTCAGCAGCTTCCAGTCGCGGTCCCACGAGTTGTCACGGCCGCCGGAGGCGTGCTGGGGCGAACCCAGGAACATGAACGGCCGGGAGAACCCGCTCTTGGGGATCCGGGCGTAGGTGGTGCCGTCCATGTCGATCCCGGCGCGTATCCGAGGGTCCTTCAGCATGGCCGCCATGGCGCCGGCCCCGCCGATCGACTGGCCCGCCATCGCGATCGCGGAGCGGTCGATCAGGTCAGCACCGGCCCACTTCGCCGGCAACTGGTCGAGCACGAAGGAGACGTCGGCCGCCCGGCCCTGGACCACCCCTGGGCCGAAGCCCGGGTCCGTGTCACTGTCGCACGCGAGGCATTCGGCGACCCGCCCGTCGGACAAGGTCGTGGCATAGCTCTCGTAGGTGTGGTCGATCCCGGCCACGACGTACCCCCGGCTGGCCAGCTCCTCGGCCAGGGACGTGAGCGTGCTCATCGGCTTGGTGAAGCCGGGGGAGAGCACGACCAGCGGCAGCTTCCGCCCGGCGGGTTCGGCGTCTTTGATGGCGTTCGTGCGGGTCTTGCTCAGCGTGTCGGACGGAACGCCCGCCGCCCGCAAGCCCTTCAGCGTGAGCTCCGCCTCCTTCGGCGTCATGTACGGCGCCCGCTGCCCGTCCCGCTGCTCGGTCGGATACCACAGGGTGACCTTGAGCTCCCTGGCATCGACGTCGAGGTTCCAGGGATCGGGGCGGGAGGTGTCCTTCAGGTGCAGGGCGGTGGTGCCGACCGGATGGGCGCCGGTGGGGGCGGGCAAGGCGGCGGGGCTGGTCGGCGTGGGGGACGGGTTGGCGGCGGACCGGGGCGGCAAGGGTGCGGAGCAGGCGGACGCGGCCAGGACGACCAGTCCCGCGGCGACCGCCAGGAGCTGTCTCATCGAGAGGTACCTTCACTTGTGCAGCAGGGCCAGGGCCTTGGCCAGCGCGGGGTCGCGCCCGGCGGCCGCGTCCTCCGGGGTCAGGGGCACGTGGTGGTCGGGGGGCACGCCGATCCGGTCGATCACCTCGCGATCGGGCCCCAGGTGGTGCCTGGCGGGGAAGCCCAGCAGGGTGTTGTTGCGCAGCAGGTATCCCTGTGACGGTCCGGAGATGACGCCGGCCGTTCTGGTGCCGACCAGCCGGCCGGCGCGCAGGTCCTTGACCGCGGAGCTGAAGTGTTCGCAGGCCGAGGCGCAACTGCGGTCGGTGAGCACCGTCAGCGGCAGGTTGAGCAGCTCGACGGTGTCGTCGGTCCGCAAGGTCTCGCACTTGCCGTCCACCGTGCACAGGTAGGCGGTGACCTTGCCGTGGGCGAACGCGCTCACCAGCCGGATCGCTTCGGTGGGGCTGCCGCCGCCGTTGCCGCGCAGGTCCAGCACGACGCCGGTGATCGTCCGGCCGGCACGCAGCCGGGAGATCGCCTTGAAGGCCCTGTTCGCGGAGTCGGGAGCGAATCCGCGCAACCGCACATAGGCGATGTCGTCGTCCAGCAGCTTCGACTGCACCACCTGCAGCTCGGCCAGATCCCGCTGGTAGAGGCCGGGCTTGAGCGTCACGCTCCAGCGGCGGCCGGTGCTCTGCCGCGAGAGCCGCAGCCGGACCGGACGCGCCTCCGGGTAGCGCGGGTAGAGGGCGGCGATCGCGGGGGCCGGCTTCCCGTCGATGAAGGGCGCCGATCCGTTGACCGATTCGATGACGTCACCCGGGCGCAGTCCGGCGGCCTGCGCCGCGCCGCCCTGCACCTGGGTGACGAAGAGCGGCGGAAGGGCGACGCCGGGGTTGCCGGCCACCTGCGGGCCGTTGACGTTCGCCAGGAGACCCAGGCCGTAGCCGTCACCGTCGTAGTAGTCGGGCGGCCGCTTGACGTCGTGCGCCCAGGAGGCGTGATTGTCGCCCAGACCGGCCACGATGGCCTCAAGGGTGGCGACGGCCAGCTTGCCGCGAAGATCGGGAACCTGATCGGTGACCTTCCGGTAGACGGCCTCGAAGGCGGCCCAGTCGGCTTTCCGGTCGCCGGTCAACGCCGGCATGGTGGCCTCGGGCAGGTCGCGCCCGTTGCGGTTGAGCTCCTGGGTCAGGGCGACGAATCCGGCGTTCAGCAGCGAGCGGGCGTCCAGCGTGGCGCCGCTGTAGTAGTTGCCGAGGATGCAGAAGTACGCCTGCTCGATGACGTCGATCGTGGTGGCCGTCTCCGCCCCGGGAGCTCCCTGGGGCGTGGCGCAGACCGTACCGGCTGCCGTGCCCGTCTGGTTGCGCGGCGGCGCCGGCGCCGTGCAGGCCGCCGCCAGGAGGAGGGCGAGAACGGCGGTCGCGGTCCTGATGACGGTCATGACAGGCGCCTGCGGATCCACCAGAAGGACAACCAGGTCAGGCCGAGGGTGAGCAGGGCGTAGATCCCCGTCTCGATCCACTGGAAGGGCCAGAAGCGCTCAAGGGGCTGGTAGGTCGCCTGCTGCCGATAGCCGAGCCGGTTGATCTCGACGATGCAGCCGTCTCCGCCGACCGCCGACGGTGCGCAGGGGCCCGACGTGGTGGAGATCTGGGCGGCGCCCGCGGCGCCGGTGCCGAGCGTACGTCCGGACGGATCGATCAGGTTGGTGGACAGGACCCAGGCGCCCGCGTGACCGGGAACGGCCGCCCGCAGTTGAATCTCGACGAATCCGCCTCGGTCCCGGTTGATGCCGATGCCGTCCACGTTCGTCTTGCCGAGCTCGAAGGTCGCGGTGATCGGGGGCATCAGGTGGGGCCGGACCAGCAGCGGCATGGCGAGCTGGAGCGCGGCGAAGACGGCCAGGGTGAGGGCCATGGCGGGCAGCGTGCGGCGCACCAGCATGCCCACGGTCACACCGAGGACGAAGGCGAAGGCCGCGTATCCCATCGGGGTGATGCCGCGCGCGCCGAACACCAGGGGAGCCATCAGGGCCAGGTTCTCAGCGGCTGATTTGTCCAGAGGGTCGGACCACCAGGTCACCATGAGGCCGCACAGGCCGGCGACGGCCACGGCGGTCAAGCCCATGAGCCCGAGCTTGACCGCCAGCCAGCGGCCGCGGGTGATGCTCTGGTTCCACACCATCAGGTGCGTGCCCGCCTCCAGCTCGCGGGTGATCAACGGTGCTCCCCAGAAGAGCCCGGCGAGGGCGGGCAGGAGCAGCACGACGAGAGTCAGGGCCATGAACGAGGTCTCGTACTCGCCGAAGAAGTGGTCGTAGAAGCGGTCGCAGGAGTTGTCCTGGGTGCAGGCCGCGATCCCGGCGGAGTAGTCGGAGACCAGGCCGGGGCCGGTCAGGGCCAGGACGATGGCGAGGAGGACGAGCAGGGCGGCCATCATCGCGGCCGAGCCGCGGAACTGGCGCCAGGTCAGCCAGATCATCGCTGCACCTCCAGGGCGACTCGCCGGTTCTCGGCGGTGCGGTTGTCCATGTAGGCCAGGACGAGGTCCTCCATGGTGAGCTGGGTGACCGTCCAGGCGGGGTCGTGGACGGCGGCGTCGGTGCGGATGACGTACGTGCTCTGCCGGTCGGTGTGGCGGGCGGAGATCACCTGCTGGTCGGCGGGGAGCCGGTCGGGGTCGCGGCGCGGCCCGGTGAGCCGGTGATGGGTGGCCAGCAGCTTGTCGGTCTCTCCCGCCACCTGGACGCGGGAGTCGACGAGCACGATCAGGAAGTCGCAGACCCGTTCCAGGTCGGAGACCAGGTGGGAGGAGAGCACGACGCTGAACTGGTGCTCGACGGTGGCCTCCATCAGTCCCTGCAGGAACTCACGGCGGGCCAGCGGGTCGAGCGAGGCGACCGGCTCGTCCAGGATCAGCAGTTCGGGCCGCTTGGCCAGGCCCAGGGTGAGGGCGAGCTGGGCGCGCTGGCCGCCCGATAATTTCCCCGCCCGCTGGGCGGGATCGAGACCGAGCTGCGCGATACGCTCCCGCGCCATGGTGGCGTCCCAGCGAGGATTGAGCCGCGCTCCTAGACGCAGGTGCTCGGCGATGCTGAGCCCGGCGTAGACGGGGGTGTCCTGGGCGACGAACCCGACCTTGGCCAGTTGCGCCGGGCCGCCGGCGGGCCGCCCGCCCAGCACCGTGAGCCCGCCCGCCGTCGGCTCCAGCTGGCCGCTGGCCAGCTTCAGCAGCGTGGTCTTGCCGGCTCCGTTGGGGCCCACCAACCCGACGACGTGCCCGGCGGGGATGTCGATGGTGCACTCGCGTAGTGCCCAGCGTTTGCCGTATCTCTTGCCCAGTCCCTGGGCCTGCAGGACGGAAGTCACGCTATGTCCTCCTGAGAGGTGGTCCGAAAGGTGGTCATGAAGAGGGCCTCGATGCTTTCCTCGTCGAGGCCGGCCCGGCGGGCCTTGGCCAGCCAGCGCTGCAGCTCCAGCCGCAGCGGGCCGTGCGCGGCCAGGGAGGTGTCGGTGAGCGTCGCCGTGACGAACGTCCCCACCCCCGGCCGGGCGGCCGCCAGGCCCAGGTGTTCGAGCTCCCGGTAGGCCTTCAGCACGGTGTTGGCGTTGATCGCCAACTGCGCCACGACCTCCTTGACGGTCGGTAGCTGGTCGCCCTCGCGCAGCACGCCCAGCCTTAGCGCGTGCCGTACCTGCTGAACCAACTGCAGGTACGGCGACACACCCGACCTGCCGTCCAGATGGAACTCGATCACCGGGTACTCCATTTATCTAGCTTGCTAGCACTTTAGAGTTCCCAATGTTAGGGGATCATAAGGATCGGCGCATGGGCCGCGCCCGGCGGCTTGAAGCGGCCCCAGGTTGGCGGCGATCGACCTGCGAGCTCCTCGCCGGAGTCTTCGTCGAGCGGCATCGGCGAGGTGAGGCGCAGAGGACGTTCGCCTCTCGGGATGCCTGTCGCGGGCACTCCCGGGGCCACTTAGGTCAGATGGGGGGAGGGGAGCACCCAGCCTGATGCGGCGGTCATGGGTCTCGCCTCTTCGGCTCGGTCACACGCGGGGAACGACACCACGCGGAGCCGATGGCCGTTGTCACACGTCAGTGCCATGCCCCCGCCCTGTCCACGAGGCGGGGGCACACGGTCACGGTCAGCCGTCGGTCTGCGGCGGCCAGAGCATGGCGTGCTGGCCGTCCGGATACATCGCCGTTCCGACAGCCGCCGACCTGCCCCTGCGATACGCCACTTACATCGGGTTTGAGTCGGGAAGCCCGACGCGTCCTCAATTACGAATCCCAACGAACCAGGAAGGAAAACCCCGCGGACCCGTGGAAACCCGCCCACTCGGCGCGACAACCGGGCCCATCACGCTGACCGCAGCGTAAAATCAACCCTCAGCCGAACCGCTTACCCGACCATACGAAGCTCGTGAAGGATCGAGGCCTAATCCTCCAGACGCCTGACGGCAGACGGTTCGACGACGAAGAATCCGTCATGGGTAGTGCACGCGCCAGGCGGTTGGGTGAGAGTAGAGATCCCAGGGACGAGTGGTTTGAGATCCGGCGGAAAATCCGATCCGCCCGCCGTAAACAATGCACCCTCGAAGATCTGTCCAACTTGGGGAATTTCGATGCCTCGCCTGCCGTCTGGCGCGCGGACCGGTTCCGTACCCTCGGGCCATAGGGGAACCAGCGTCCTGAATTGCCGATCGGGATCACCATGTCTCGTAGCCACAAGGCACGACTCACTTTCCACCCACTCAAGTCGTGCCGTCAACGGCATCAAGGTGGAGTAGAACTCCCCCCGATATACAGCGATGGCCGGGTCGGTGCCAATAACGACGTGGCAGACTTCGTCCGACGGGCACGGATCAGGCGGAGCGGCTGTGGATGATCCACTTCGGCCGGCGTCTACGGTGCATGCCACTAAACTCACGGCCGCAACAAGCATCGCGGTGACTTCGGACAGTCGTCTCACGGAGACAACCCCTTCTGGCGAACCAACATGAGTTGGTCAAGCTGAACGTGGTGCAGTTGCCGCTCGTGACTCCAAGAATTCTCATGGACCGGCGCTCATCTTCGCGGACGATGAATGGCGAGCTTTCACCGGAGGTGTCCGGATCGGCGAATTCGACCTGTAGCAGGGCCACCCAAACGACTGTTCAGTCAATTCCACGGACCGGACGAGATGGGAGTCATCGCCGAACCCTCCAGGGCGACCATGTTCCCGTACCGTTTCACAGTTCCACGGCCGGATCGCGTGCGACATCGTTCCTCACCCTCAACCCTCGCTGTTCTCGACGACGACCACTTGTTGGGCGTGCAGTATGGCCGCTGCGGCCCAGCTTGCCGACCCGATGACACAGGCCGGACGGCTGTTGAGGATGTCGTCGCGGCTGTGGATAAGGGCTTCGGTGGAATAGGTGGTTACCTAATCTGGAGTGTCTTCTAGGTGGACCTGGCCTTCAATAGGTATTGATGTAATGGCCCATTCTGGAGGAGGAGACATGGCGCGCTGGCATGAAGTCGCTCAAGCCCTGCGCGAGGCCATCGCCGCAGGCGCCTACCCACCCAGCACCAAGATTCCGACAGAAGACCAGCTAGAGCAGCAATTCGGCTGTAGTCGAACTACCATCCGCCGCGCGGTCGCCCAACTCACCGCCGAAGGTCTCGTTCTTCCGGTTCGCAAGGGCGGCACTACTGTCCGGGAGCAACCCGAGCGGCAACCCCTCACCCTCGCCACGCACGTGTACCGCGACGAACTTGGGTACTACTTCAGCCGCACCGTGCAAGATCTGCGCCCTGTAGAGCCGCCCACGGTAAGCCAACGGCCGTGCCCGCCCGATGTCGTTGCCCTGTTAGGACTCCGGACCGGCGACCCAGTGATCATTCGCGACCGTGTGATGGGAGATCCCGAAACGGGCCGCGTCATCCAGTTGGCCACCTCCTACCTGCCCGCTGACCTGGCAGCCGGGACCGTGCTGGCCGAGGCCGACACGGCGCTGGCGGCATCTACGACCGCATGGAGGGTGAACTCGGCTGGGGCCCACTCGACTGGCAAGGTGTGATCGCTGCCAGGGCCGCAACCGCCGACGAAGCGCGCCTGCTCCATCTGGCACCAGGAGTGCCGGTGCTCACCATCACACGTACCGCTATCGCCACGGCTGGGACCGCCGAGGGCCGCATTGTCGAAGTGAACGTCACCCGCCGCGACGCAAGCCGTTTCGAGGTCCGTTACCCGATCACGCGCGACGTCTGACCCTGAGCAATAGTGCGGCAACCGCCTCCGGGGCCTCATGCATGGCGTCGTGGCCGGTTGGGAGGTCGTGGACCTGCCACTCGGGATCGGCTTGGAGCCGGGTGCGGAGTTCAGCGAACGGCGTCCGGTCTTCCCATCCCGAGCAGTAGACGAACTCCCGGCGGGGGACCTGAGCGAGCGTGCCGGTGAGCCGGATCGTTTGCACGAACGAGGCGAGAGGATGGGGACGGCGGCGGGGATCGCCGCCGTCCGGCGGCCGGACGGCGTAGCCGGTGGTCGCAGCGCCGGCCGCGAACACTTTCCGGTAGCGCTCGGTCGTCGACGACCAGCACGACTCGCCATCGCGCGGTACGTAGGCGTCGAGATGCACCAGCCGTGAGATCCGGCCGTCAGCACGATCGGCGGCGGCGGCGATCACCATCCCGCCGTAGCTGTGGCCGACCAGCGTCGCGCTGGTGATGTGGGCGCGATCGAGGAGCCGCAAGACGTCGTCGGCGTGCGTGTCGAGGTTGGCGGTCGCGATCGTCGCGTTGTCGTCGTCCGGCCGCAGACCGGTCAGGGTCAGGGCGTGAACGGCATGACCGGCACGCTCCAGCAGCGGAACCACCGCCTCGAACGACCAGGAGCCGTGCCAGCCGCCGGGCACGAGGACGAACGTCGCCATGCGTTTCTCCTTCTCTCTCAAGCCGCGGCATCGAGGCACGCTGCCTCGATGCCAGGTGGTTCGGCCGGGCGCTCTGCGCGACCGAAGACCACTCCGCAGGAGGAAGTTTCACCAGATCAAGGTGTGGCTGGCCACCGATAGGATGCCAACTGATGCCTGTTCGCCGCCAACCTCGCCGGATCGCCGGTGTGACGTCACATATGTGGCCGTCCGGTGGGCGCCACCTCTGGTCATCCGGTGAAACAAGCGCGGCGCAGTCGCACGCACGGGGACACCTGGTGTACGCAGCCAGCGGCGTCCTGGCAGTACACACCGAGCGCGGCACGTCGATCGTTCCCGCCAACCGGGTCGCCTGGACCCCCGCCGGGTTCACGCACGACCACCGCGCCCACGGCGACACCGATATGCGGATCGTCTTCCTCGCGCCATCCCTCGCCCGGCTCATCCCAGCCCGTCCCGCCGTGTTCCTGGCCTCCGACCTCGCCCGTGAGGTCCTGCTCGCCCTGACCGGCCCCCGCAACTACGACGCCGCCGCGCCTGGCTACAGCCCCTCCGCGCGCTCTCGCCTCCTTCGGGTCCTCGTCGATGAACTCCGCGAAGCACACGAACAGCCCCTGCACCTGCCGGAGCCACGGGACGACCGGCTGCAAGCCATCGCCCGGATGTTGTACGAGAAGCCGGCAGACAACGCCACGCTGGCCGAACTCGGGAAGACCATCGGAGCCAGCACCCGCACCCTCAGCCGACTGTTCCGCAACGAACTCGGCATGACCTTCTACGAGTGGCGCACCCAGCTACGCATCTACCACGCGCTCGTGCTCCTCGCCGACGGCCACGACACCACCCAAACCGCCTACGCCTGCGGATGGGCCAACCCCAGTGGCTTCATCGCAGCGTTCACCGAGATCATCGGAACGACCCCGGGCCGCTACCGAACCGGTCGCCAGACCACCGCCCGCGCATCTCAACTCCCGACGGCGGGCAAGTCCTCGGGGTGATTCGTACGTCGATGGGCCACGGCTCGGCGGCTCGTTCGTTCTGCTCGGTCCGCAGCGGTGCCGGCAACAGCCTTTGCCGCGGTTCGCCCGCCCAGCCGGCAGCAGACCGCCGCGTCCAACCTCAAGGAGGAATATCCGTGAGCGTGGTGGCGACCTTCTCCGTGGTCAAGACCTCAGCCCACACCACGATGCCGCCAAGTGGTCCCGAGTCCACCCCCCAGCGCAGCGACAACTGCTCCACCAAGAGCAGGCCCCGGCCATCACAGTCGCCATCCCCCGCCTGGCGTGGTTGAGGAGTCTTGATGCCCCCTTCATCGGTCACCTCGACACGTGCCAGCGCATCGTCGATCGCCGACACTTCCAGGATTACGAAGCCGCCCGGCCGTCCCGACCTCGAATGAGCCACCGCGTTGGTGATCAGCTCACTGACCACCAATCGCACATCGTCCACGTCCCGATGCCCCGCCGCCGTCAGGATGCGCCCCACACACAGCCGGAGAAGAGAGACCGATGCGTTCACCCCCGGCACCAGCAGTTCGGCGAGAAGTCGCGGCCCGCTCACGGCGCGACCTTCCGAAGCGGTAGTTCCGCATCGACTTCGTGACGCGCCAGCGCTTTCTCTAGTCGCGAAACGTGAGCAAGGCGCTGCACTTCGTAGTCGCTGAACGGCATAGCGGCCCTCACCTTCTGGTCTGGCACTCTGGACGGCCTTATGGCTGGGGGCGGATGCGATCGGCGGCCAAGCCATCGCCCAGCGTCATGATGTGCTTACGCTTCGCATTCTGTCAATGCACTGTGCAGATTTGGAGTGACCTGTGCAATAGCACTCAATGGTAGGCGTCGATCTGCCACACTTGGCGGCATGTCTTCAACCCACAGTCGGACGGTGAGACTGCGACGACTTGCGCGTGAATTGCGCAAAATGCGAGAAGACAGTGGGTTGACACCCGAAGCTGCCGCAGCTCAACTCGGGTGGAGCCGAAGCAAGGTCAGCCGAATCGAAACAGGCCGGACGACGGCGAGCCGTTCTGACGTTTCATCGGCTTGCGACCTCTATGGGATCAATTCAGGCGATCGCGCTCTTTTGGTCGAGCTGGCAAGTCAGGCACGAATACGCGGCTGGTGGACCGCCTACTCCGACGTATTCACAGGCTCGTATGTCGGCTTGGAAGACGATGCCGCCTTGATCCGGCAGTGGGAGGTGCAGCTCATTCCGGGGCTGCTCCAGACCGAGGACTATGCCCGCACGGTCATCTCGCAACATCGCCCCGAGGGGGAGGTGCAACGCTGCGTCATGGCCCGGATGACTCGACGTACGCTGCTGAGCCGTCCCGATGCGCCGAGGCTCGACGCCATCATTGACGAAGCCGCCATTCGCCGCTCCATCGGCGGTCAGCAAATTATGGACGAGCAGCTCGGAGCACTGCTGATCGCAGGCAGGCGCGCCAACATCTCCGTCAGGATTCTCCCTTTCAGCGCCGGTCATCATGCCGGACTCGAAGGAGCGTTCACGATCCTCAGCTTCTGGGAGGACATCGACCCAGACGTTGCCTACGTGGAGGGAGCGGGTGGCGACATTTACCTAGAAAACGCCGAACAGGTGGAGCGCTGTAAGGTGTCATTTGAGCGGATTTCGGACGCCGCTCTGTCTTCAGATGATTCCTTGCGACTGATCACGAAAGTCAAGGACGAACGATTCTCATGATCGATCTCTCTCGGGCCGAGTTTCACAAGAGCAGCTACAGCGGTAGCGGCAACAACTGCGTTGAGGTAGCGACCAACGTCCCCGGCGCCGTCATCGTACGAGACAGCAAAGATCGCGGCGGCCAGGTTCTGGTCTTCACACCTGAAGAGTGGAAGGCATTCGCTCGCGGCGTGAAGGACGGCGAGTTCGATCTAGGCTGAGCCCACGTCAAGTACCTGGCTGGGATGAGGCGAGGCTCCGTTCGGGCCGAGTGTGCCGATCACCGCGCCGGCAGGGGACCAGCAGCAGCCGGGCGCAGGGGGTGTTGGGGCGGCGACTATCGTCTTGGATGTCGTGAAAGGTAGAAAAACCCCGCTGGTGTCCCATGTGCGGATGTTCGTTCGTCGTGCAGGTGAGAGCCCACTGCCCTGGAGGTCGCGATGCGGTACGCCCTGATGATCTACACCGAGCCCGGCTACGAGGACACAGTGTCGGAAGCCGAACGCGAGGCGGCCCGCGCCGAGTTCGCGGCGCTGGCCGATGACCCCCGGTGCAGGGGCGCCGCCCGGATGCAGCCGGCCGAGACGGCGACGAGCGTGCGCGTGGCCGGTGGCCGGATGTTGATGACCGACGGCCCGTTCGCGGACACCAAGGAGGTGCTCGGCGGCTTCTACCTGGTCGAGGCGGCCGACCTGGACGAGGCGATCGAGCTGGCGGCGCGCATCCCGGCCGTCCGGATCGGCGGCGCGGTGGAGGTCAGACCGGTGGCGCGGGGCTGACCGTGCTGGAGGAGGTCTTCCGGGACGAGTGGGGCCGGGTGCTGGCCTCGCTGGTCGGGTTCCTCGGCGACTTCGACCGGGCCGAGGACGCCGCGCAGGAGGCGTTCGCCATCGCGGCGCAGCGCTGGCCCGCGTCGGGCGTGCCGCCCAACCCGGGTGCGTGGCTGGTGACGACGGCCCGCAACCGGGCGATCGACCGGATCCGCCGCGAGCGCACCCTGGCCGCGAAGATCCACCTCCTACCGGTCCCCGAGGTCACCATGGACGAGTCCGACGATGTCGTGATCAAGGATGAACGGCTTGAGCTGATCTTCACCTGCTGCCACCCGGCCCTGCCACTGGAGGGCCAGGTGGCGCTCACGCTGCGGGCCCTCGGCGGCCTGGAGACCGCCGAGATCGCCCGGGCCTTCCTGGTCTCAGAGGAGACCATGAAGCGGCGCCTGTCCCGCGCCAAGGCCAAGATCAAGGCGACCGGGATCCCGTTCGCGGTCCCCGGAGCGCACCGGCTGCCCGAACGCCTCGACGCGGTGCTCGCCGTGATCTACCTGATCTACAACGAGGGTTACCGCGGCCGGGTCGACCTCGGCGCCGAAGCCATCGGCCTGGGGCGAGTGCTGGTCGCGCTCATGCCGGACGAGCTGGAGGCGCACGGGCTGCTGGCGCTGATGATGATCCATCACGCCCGGCGGCGGGCCCGGTTCTCCGGCGAGGATCTCGTGCTGCTCGACGATCAGGACCGGTCGTTGTGGGACATGGGCCAGCTGGAGGCGGGGCGGGCGGTGCTCGATCGGGCGCTGGCGCTGGGCGGGCGCGGCGCCTACGTCGTCCAGGCCGCGATCGCGTCGCTGCAGACGCGGGAGCCGATCGACTGGCCGCAGGTCGCCGAGATGTACGGGCGGCTGGCCGAGCTCACCGGCTCCCCGGTCGTCGAGCTCAACCGTGCCGTGGCGGTCGCCCAAGCCGGCGACCCCGCCGCGGCGTTGCGCGCCGTCGACCGTCTCGACCTGGACGGTTACCTCTACTTCCATTCGACCCGCGGCGAGCTGCTGCGGCGGCTCGGCCGCGACGACGAGGCCCGTACGGCCTACCGCCGGGCGCTGGAGCTGGCCGACTCGACCCCCGAGCGGCGATTCCTGACCCGGCGGCTCGAAGAAGATCTCTGACCTGGGTTGTCCCCCGGACGGGTGCTCGTTCGTCGCCTGGATATGAGCGACAACGAGACGAACAACAAAGCCACGTTCAGCCGCTTCCACGACGCCGTGAACAGCGGCGACGCGGAGATCATCGCGAAGGCGATCGACGAGGCCGTCGGGCCGGACCTGCTGTTCCACGCGCCGGTGCCGATGGGCGCGACGGGGGCGCAGGCACTCAAGAACGTGTGGACGGTGCTCCTTCGCGCGTTCCCCGACATCCACGTGACGATCGAGGACGTGGTCGCGGAGGGGGACAAGGTCGTCTACCGGAACACGGTCACCGGGACGCACCAGGGCGAGTACCGGGGCTTGGCGCCGACCGGTAAGTCCGTCACGTACCAGGAGATCTTCATCGTCCGCTTCGCCGGCGGCCGGATCGCCGAGATCTGGGGGGTCGTCGACGTCTTCTCGCAGATGCGGCAACTCGGCGCCATTCCGGCATAGCCCGCGGCGTCCGTTCGATCAGCGGCCCGCCGGGCGTCCGAGCCTGGCCAGCGGGTGGACCACTCCGGACGGGTGTGTCCCAGCCTCTGTTGGCCACCTGTCCGCGCTGGCTTTGCTGAGCCTTACGCCCGGTCGGACAGCGACCCAGGGCGGAAAGGCCGCAACCTGATGCCCCGCGGATGCGGAGGACGGGACGGCCGCTGAACCAGAACGGGAGCCCAAGTCATGCCAGTCACCACCAAGAAGTCGTCTCCGGTCGTCCTGCTGACCGCCCTCGCGGCCATCAGCGCCACGCTGCTCACCACGAGCCCGGCGGCTGCCGCCGTCAACGAGCGCGGCCAGATGGCGGTCCCCTGCGGCGGCCCCCACAACCATCAGGGGAGGGCCCTTTACCACAACTGCTCCGACGCCCGCGAGAACATCTTCGTGACCTACCTGCTGGGCGGAAACACCTACTTCTGCGTGGCGCCGGGAGAGACGAAGGACGTCGGCAACTGGAGCAACGTGTTCAGGGTCTACAACCGGGGCGGCTGCTGACACCCTTCCCGGGTCCACGGGCCGGCCCGTGGACCCGGGAGCGGGCGCCGATCAGAGGTGATGCCAGGTGATCTGCGCCCGCTGGGCGGCGTCGGCGAGCCACTGATCGAAGGCGGCATCCCCGGCGGCCTCCAGCGTGTCCGCGTCCGCCACGGCCTCCGCCCGTTCGACGATCAAGCCCGTCAGGAAGCGTCCTTCGAAGGGAACCGGTCCGGCGGCGCCGCCGGCCGCCACCTCCCGCAGCGGGGCGGGCAGCTCGCCGGACCAGGTCTGGGCCCTGGTCAGTCGCAACCCCCATCGGTCGCTGAGAGCGCCGTGCAGTTCGGCGGCTTCGATCGGGTCTTCCGACAGCACCCAGGTCGCCCGTACCCGTGCGAACCGGTCACGATGACGGTCGAGATGCCCGGGGCCCAGTTCCGCACGCATCCGGGTGCGGAACTGGCGATCCCTGGCCATCGCCGTCATGTGGTCATGGAACGCCTCGGCGCTCATGCCCATCCGGGCCAGCCACGCCAGCATCGCGTCACGGCTGGTGAGGCCGCGCCGCCGGCGGAAGCCGTCCGCGACCGCCTGGATCTCGTCCAGGCCGACCTGTTCCTTGACGGCGGCGTTCCGCAGGAGGCAGAACCGCACCAGCTCCTCCTGCGGCGACAACCCGGGGCGGGTGAGCGAGCGGAGCATGAGCATCGCCTCGGACGCGGAGACGTGCGTCCCGTCCACGGTCAGCAGATAACCGGCGGCCCAATGGCTGGAATGATCGACCAGCCAGGACGCCCCGTCGTCCGCCTGCACGCCCAGCATGATGGTGCCGCCGGCGGGCTCGTCGATCAGCAGGTCGTAGTCGACGACCGGCGAACCGGGACGCGGGCTGGTCACGAGCTGGGCGCCGAGCGAAGGATGCGAATCGGCCCAGACGGCGGCGGCGCGCTGCGCCTCCTCCACCGCGGAACGCCGGCGGGTCAGCCCGCGCAGCAGGTTCACGCCGCTTTCCAGAGCCGGGCCGAGGGAGGATTGAGTCATTGCGCGTCCGTTTCTTCGGCCGTGAGCCAGTCGGCGATGGCGTCGCTGATGGGCAGGCCGGTCAGATCTTCGATCCAGCCCCACTGCCCATTGGGGTTGATCTCCAGGAACACGTACTCGCCGTCAGGGGTCAGGATGAGGTCGATCGCTCCGAACGACACGCCGAGCGCGGCGGCCAGGTCCACGCACCGGCGGGCGACGTCGTCGGGCAGGTGGTGCACGCTGTGGCGGGCGCGGGTGAAGTCGTAGTGGCGCCAGTCGTCCCGCGTACGCGGCGAATCCTGCGAGGCGATCTCGGCGGCGAAGACCTGCCGGCCGACCACGGTGACCCGCAACTCCACCGCCTTGGCCACGTACGGCTGCAAGATGGCCGGCTCGTGCGCGATCCGGCTCCGGCCCGCGAGCGCCCGCCGGTCCACCACGGTGGTGTAAACGGTGTGGGACGCGCCGTCGATCTGGAACAGGGTGTGCTCCATCGCCTTCGCGATCAGCCGCCCGCCCGCCCGCTCATAGGCGGGCGCCAGCTCGGTCGGGTCGTTGGTGACCACCGTCTGCGGCACGGCGAAGCCGAGCTCCCCGGCCAGGGCCAGGTGGACCAGCTTGTTGTGCGCCCTGCGCAGCACCGGTTGCCTGGCCGGCAACCAGCGCGCGGCCAGCAGATCCCAGAAGCCTTCCAGGAACCACTCCGAGAGCTCGCTCACCCGATCCCGCAGATCGGTGGCCGTGACGTTGCCGGCGGCGCGCGGGCGTCCGGGACGCCGGACCCACACCGCCGTCGTCTCCGAGAGGTCGGCGACCTCCTCGCCCCTGGCCAGGCTGAGGCCGGTGCCGGCCGCTCCGAACCGCGCGGTCAGGCGGGCGGCGGCCGGATACTCGGCGGGATCCCACCAGAGAACGTCCGCGCCCCGGGCTTTCAGCTTGGGCAGGACCATCCGCACGGTCTCGTCGCCAGGCTCACTCAGAATCAGTAACACGTGACCCCCTCAGCCGCGTGGGAGGAACCTCCGTCCCTCCCACGCGGCCGCGATTCTTAGTAGTCGGAGACCCAGTCGGTGGACGGGCTGCCACCCGTGCCGTAACAGCGCTGCATCGGCATGCCGCCGGTGACGAGGCCGAGGTCGGCCTCGTCGATGACGGCCAGCTCGTTGCTCAGATCGTCCAGACTCACGAGTTTCATGTTCCTTGGTTCCCTTCAGAATGAGCCGCGAGCCCCCGCTTGGAACGTGCGGAGACGTCTTCAGCTCCTGGATGAAGCTCACCACCGGCTGTTTGGAAGCGACTTGGAGGTGGCTTGTACGGACGCCCGGCAGCGGTGATCTCCATCTCACGTGGAATAGTGGTTAATTAAGGGATCGTTGAGATCGGGGGTAGCGCGAACGCCGTGACACGGGACCAGAGGGAGTCGCGGCCGACCGCCTGACTCAGGGAGCAGCGTTTGCGTCACGACACGGCCGATCTACATCCCAGAACCGTCGCCGCGGTCTATCCGGCGGGCATGCTGGCGGCACCGCCCCGCACGCTGATCGACGTCCTCGACGAGACCGTCCGCCTGCATCCGGAGGCGCTCGCGCTCGACGACGGCATCGTCCGCCTCGACTACCGCTCGCTGGGCGCGGAGGTGTATCGCCTCGCCGGCGAGCTCACCGCCGCCGGGATCGGCCGCGGCGCCAGGGTCGGCGTGCGCATCGCGTCGGGCACCGCCGAGCTGTACGTCTCCATCCTCGCCGTGCTCGCGGCCGGCGCCGCGTACGTGCCCGTCGACGCCGACGACCCCGACGAGCGCGCCGAACTGGTCTTCGCCGAAGCGAGAACCGACGCCGTGCTGGACGGCGAGCTGACCGTCCGCGACCGGGCTGGGGCGGTGCCCGCGCGGCCCGGCCCGGACGACGACGCGTGGATCATCTTCACCTCCGGCTCCACCGGCAAGCCGAAGGGCGTCGCGGTGACGCATCGCTCCGCGGCTGCCTTCGTCGACGCCGAAGCCGGGCTCTTCCTGCAGGACCGGCCGCTCGGCCCCGGTGACCGGGTGCTGGCCGGGCTCTCGGTGGCCTTCGACGCCTCGTGCGAGGAGATGTGGCTGGCCTGGCGGCACGGCGCCTGCCTCGTGCCCGCGCCCAGATCCCTCGTACGCACCGGCATGGACCTCGGCCCCTGGCTGGCCGAGCAGGGCGTCACGGCGGTCTCGACCGTGCCGACGCTGGCCGCGCTCTGGCCGGCCGGGCACCTCGGCGACATCCGGCTGCTCATCTTCGGCGGTGAGGCGTGCCCGCCCGAACTGGCCGAACGGCTCGCCGTCCCCGGCCGGGAGGTGTGGAACACCTACGGGCCCACCGAGGCGACCGTGGTCGCCTCGGCCGCGCGGCTCACGGGGGAGGGGCCCGTACGCATCGGGCTGCCCCTCGACGGATGGGACCTGGCGGTGGTGGACGCCGCGGGCGAGCCCGTGGCCATGGGCGAGACCGGCGAGCTGATCATCGGCGGCGTGGGCCTGGCCCGCTACCTGGACCCGGTCAAGGACGCCGAGAAGTACGCGCCGCTGCCGTCCCTGGGCTGGGAGCGCGCCTACCGCAGCGGCGACCTGGTACGCGCCGACCCCGAGGGCCTCGTCTTCGCCGGCCGGGCCGACGACCAGGTGAAGCTGGGCGGCCGCCGGATCGAGCTCGGCGAAGTGGACGCCGCGTTGCGGTCGCTGCCGGGGGTGACCGGCGCCGCCGCCGCCGTCCGCACGGCGGGCGGCGGGCACCAGGTGCTCGTCGGCTACGTCGTCACCGAGCCGGGCTTCGACGCCGGGCAGGCGCGCGAGCTGCTCGCGGCTTCGTTGCCGGCCGCCCTCGTGCCGCGCCTGGCGCCCGTGGACGCATTGCCGGTCAAGACCTCCGGCAAGATCGACCGCGACGCGCTGCCCTGGCCGCTGGCCGGGCCGGCCGCGCCGGCGGGCGAGCTGACCCCGGCCCAGGAGCTGCTGGCCGAGCGGTGGACCGCCGTCCTCGGCGTGATGCCGCAGGGGCCGGACGCGGACTTCTTCGCCGACGGCGGCACCAGCCTGGCCGCCGCCCGGCTGGTCTCCGTGTTGCGCCCCGACTTCCCCGACATCTCGGTCGGCGACATCTACGCGCGTCCGACCCTCGCCGCACAGGCCCGGCTGCTGCGCGCCGGCAACGAGCCGGAGCCTCCGCGACGGCCCGTGCGGCCCATGCCCAGAGGCGCCGCGCTCGCGCAGACGGCACTCATGATCCCGCTGCTCACCGTCGGCGCGATGCGCTGGCTCGTGCCGCTCGCCGCCCTCGGCAACCTCCTCGCGCCGCCCTGGGCTCCCGCGCTGTCATGGTGGTGGGTGGCCTTGGGCGCGCTGGTGTTCGTCACGCCCATGGGACGCATGGGTCTTTCGGCGGCGGTCGCCCGGCTGCTGCTGCGCGGCGTCCGTCCGGGCAGCCATCCGCGCGGCGGCGGCACGCACCTGAGACTGTGGTTCGCCGAGCGTTTCGCCGACCGGCTCGGCGTTCCCGACCTCGCGGGCGCGCCCTGGATGCTCTGGTACGCCCGCCTGCTCGGCGCCCAGATCGGCGAGGACGCCGACCTGCACTCGCCCCCGCCGATCACCGGCCTGCTCAGGCTGGGCAGGGGCGCGTCGGTCGAGCCGGAGGTCGATCTCAGCGGCCACTGGTACGACGGCGACCTGCTGCGCATCGGGGAGATCCGGATCGGCGCGTACGCCACGGTCGGCTCCCGCGCCACCTTGCTGCCCGGCGCGCGCATCGGCAAGAACTCCCAGGTCGCCCCGGGATCGGCGGTCGCCGGAACCGTGCCGTCGGGCGAGCGCTGGGCCGGTGTCCCCGCGTTCAGGCAGGGCAAGCCGCGCAGGACCCGGCCCGCCGAACGCGCCGCCCGCTCCCGCCTCTGGGTGTCGCTCTACGGCGTGGCCGCCATCGTGCTCAGCCTGCTCCCGGCCGTCGCCGCCGGGGCCGCGCTCGCGGTCCTCGCCGCCTTCGCCGGGGACGCCCGTACGCTCGGCGCCGCCCTCGCCGCCGCCCTGCCCGCCGTGCCGCTCGCCACGATCGCGGGCATGGCGACGTTCGCCCTGATCACGCTGGTGAGCGTGCGGCTGCTCGGCCTGGGTCTGCAGCCGGGACACCACCCGGTGCACAGCCGCCAAGCCTGGCAGGCGTGGGTGACGGGCCGGCTGATGGCCGCGGCACGGGTCTGGTTGTTCCCCCTGTACGCGAGCGTCCTGACCCCCGCGTGGTTGCGGGCCCTCGGCATGAAGGTGGGCCGCGGCGCCGAGTTGTCCACCGTCCTCGCCCTGCCCACGATGACCACGGTCGGCGACGGCGCCTTCCTGGCCGACGACACCATGGTCGCCCCCTACGAGCTCGACGGCGGCTGGATGCGCATCGCCTCCGCCCGGATCGGCAAGCGCGCCTTCCTCGGCAACTCCGGGATGACCGCGCCCGGCCGCAAGGTGCCCAAGGACGGCCTGGTCGGAGTCCTGTCGGCGACGCCGAAGAAGGCCAAGTCCGGCTCGTCGTACGTGGGCATGCCGCCGATGAAGCTGCGCCGTACCGCCGAGGAGGGCGACCGGAGCAGGACCTACGACCCGCCCGCGCGCTTCAAGGCGGCGCGGGCGCTGGTCGAGGTGTGCCGGGTGGTGCCCGCCATGTGCCTGGTCGCGCTCGTCGTCCTGGTCGCGGCCGCCGTCGAGTGGCTCGCCGCGCGCTACGGCTTCGCCGCGGCGGCCGCGTTGAGCGGCCTCGTCATGATGGCCGCCGGGCTGCTCGCGGCGGCGGTCGCGACGGCCGCCAAGTGGGCGCTGGTCGGCCGGATCAGGATCGGGAACCGGCCGCTGTGGAGCTCGTTCGTGTGGCGCAACGAGCTGGCGGACAACTTCGTCGAGGTGCTGGCCGCGCCCTGGTTCGCCCAGCCGTGGCTGGGGACCGCGCCGCTGAACGTGTGGCTGCGCTCGCTCGGGGCACGCGTCGGCCATGGGGTCACGTGCGACACGTACTGGCTGCCCGAGGCGGATCTGGTGACCCTCGGCGACGGCGCGTGCGTCAACCGGGGCTGCGTGCTGCAGACGCACCTGTTCCATGATCGGGTGATGAGCATCGACACGGTGACGCTGGAGGCCGGCGCGACGCTGGGCCCGCACGGCGTCGTCCTTCCGGCCGCCCACGTGGGCGCCGGCACCACGATCGGGCCCGCCTCCCTGGTCATGCGGGGCGAGGGCGTGCCCGCCGGCACCCGGTGGTTCGGCAATCCCATCTCGGTATGGCGATGACGTCCTACTTCCCCGATCACGGCGACCTCCGCTACCGGGTCGTGCACTACGACCTCGACCTCGGCTACCGGGTGGCGGCCAACCGGCTCGACGGGCGGGCCAGGCTGACGGTGTCGGCCGCGGAGCCGCTCACCGACCTCGCCCTCGACCTCGGCCAGTTCCGCGTCTCGGGCGTCAAGGTGGACGGCCTGACCGCCCGTTACGCCCACGGCCAGGGCAAACTGCGGGTGACCCTGCCCAGGCCGCTGCTCGCCGGAGCGCGGGCCGTCGTCGAGGTCGGCTACGCGGGCCGCCCCGTGCCGGTGCGCAGCGCCTGGGGCGGGCTGGGCTGGGAGGAGCTGACCGACGGCGCGCTCGTCGCCGGCCAGCCGATCGGCGCGCCCTCCTGGTTCCCGTGCAACGACCGGCCCGGCGACAAGGCGACCTACCGGATCTCCGTGACCACCTCGCCCGCGTACCAGGTCATCGCGAACGGCGTGCTCGCCGTCAAGCGGCGCGGGGCCGGCACCGTGACGTGGGTCTACGACCAGGCCGAGCCCATGGCGACCTATCTGGCGAGCGTGCAGATCGGGCGCTACCAGCTCGTGCAGGAAGGCGACATCCGGCTGGCCCATCCGCTGCGCCTGGCCACCCGCGCCCGCTACGACTTCGGCCGGCAGGGCGAGATGATGGCGCTGTTCACCGACCTGTTCGGGGCTTATCCGTTCGCCGGCTACACGGTCGTGGTGGTCGACGACGACCTGGACATCCCGGTCGAGGCCCAGGGCATGTCGATCTTCGGCAGGAACCACGTGGACGGCGCGCGCGGGTCCGAGCGGCTGGTCGCGCACGAGCTGGCGCACCAGTGGTTCGGCAACAGCCTCACCGTGGCCTGCTGGCGTGACATCTGGCTGCAGGAGGGCTTCGCCACCTACGCCGAATGGCTCTGGTCGGAGATGTCGGGCGGGCCGTCGGCGGCCAAGCACGCCCTGCGCTGGTACCGCAGGCTCGAAGGGCTCCCGCAGGACTTCGTGCTGGCCGACCCCGGCCCGGCCGCGCTCTTCGACGACCGCGTCTACAAGCGGGGCGCGCTGACCCTGCACGCCCTGCGCGACGCGCTGGGGGACCGGGCCTTCTTCGCCGTGTTGCGCTCGTGGAGCACCCTGCGCAGGCACGGGAGCGTCACCACCGAGGAGTTCACCTCGCACGTCCGGCGGTACGGCTCCGTCGGCGCGCTGCTGACCGCCTGGCTGCACGACAAACCACTCCCTCTCATGACTTATTGATCAAGTTCGCGGCGGCTCGCTACAGTAGGCGCTCCCCTCCTCAGGAGCGCCTCTTGCGTCGCTACCGATCAGGCACGATCGCCGCGCTGATCGCGGCCGGCTATGTGGGCGTCACGCTCGCCGCAGGGGTCGTGACGCTCGTCACCGGCGAGCTCGGCTTCGTCTGGTGGGCTGTCCTGCGCGAGCCGCCACTGCAAGGGCTCGCCGTCAGATGGTGGATCCTGCTGTCCCTGGTCCCGGTCGTGGTGGTGCAGGGGTGGGCCTACTGGCAGGTGCTGCGCGGCCCGTTACGCGGCGGCCCGCCGCACCGCGACCGGCGGGTCACGCTGCTGCTATGGGCGCTCTACCTCAGCGTCGCCTGGTGTTTCCTCCCGTACTCCGTGGTTCCGTGGACGTGGTGGCAGAGCCTGCTCAGCCTGTCGGTGCAGGTGGCCACCGCCGTGCTGTACTTCCTGGTGCTGCGCTGCGCCAGATGGCTGCGGCTGGCCGTGCTCATCGGCGGGACGCTGAACGGGCTGACCGCGTTCGCCGGCTCCATGGTGTACGGCCTCGGCGCCCTCACCTGGCTCCTCCCCGTCCTGGACTGGGTCAACCTGACCTGGCTGGCATGGATGATCCCGATCCTGGCGGCGCAAGCCAGGGACCCGCGCTGGAGCAGAACCACGGTGTGGCTGGGAGCGCTCAGCGTGGCGACGGCCATCCTGCCGCCTTCGGAGATCGCGACGGCGTTGATGCCCGCCGACGAGGCGCAGATGCTGGTCTGGTCCCTGTTCAGCGCCGTCAGCGTCTTCGGGATGTTGTGGCTGGCCCGCTCGGCGCACGACCTCGCCGGCCCGCTTCCCGCCCACGCCCCAGCGCCGCGGCCGGCCCGTCCGCCGGCCCGGTGGTGGCCGCTGCCCGCGCTCGCCGTCGTGCTGCCGCTGCTCCCGGCGGCCGTGAACCTCGCTCGCGGAATGCCCTTCTGGCACGGCCCCAGGGGCGAGATCGACCGTTTCGTGCGCGAGGTCGGCGGCGACTTCGCCATGGTGTGGCTCGCCCTCGACCTCCTCGTCGGGGTCGGCGTCCCCGCGCTCCTGGTCCTCGCCGCGGTCCTGCGCCGGACGCGGCGCCTGCTCCGGGGGACGATGACGTTCCTGGTCATCACCGCCGCGATCGGCGTGCTCACCACGCGGGGCGACGGGGGAAGCCTCGGCGACGACCCGTCGCCGTACCCGGGCAGCCTGTTCGTCAAGGACGGCGAGATCTTCCTGACCGGCGGCATCTCCCCTCTGTGGTTCAGCGCCGCCCTTCTCACCTCCGCGCTCATCCTGCTGTTCCTGTACGCCCCCGCGCCGGCCGGACGCCTGCGCCACCACGTGCTCGTGACCGCGCTCGCCACGACCGTCCTCGTCGCCTTCCTGCCCGCCGCCGACCACGCCCGCGGCCCGGTCACCACGGCCGCGGACTGCGAGCCGGACTTCGGCTCCGAACGGCCCAAGCCGACCCCCGAGCAGCGGTTCGTCTGCGGCATCCGCAAGGACACCACGTTCACGTACGCCGCCACCGCCCCCGACCAGGTGCTCCTCGCGCACGGTCGGCGGTTGTGCGGCGTCTACACGCGCAACGACCCCCAGGAGCTCGCCCGCCTGCACGCCGGGGAGAACCTGCGGCGCGACGACCTGACCCACCCGCTCGCCACGATCTGCCCCGGCGCCGCCGCGGTCGTCCAGGCGGCGGCGGACGCCCAGGAAAGGGAGACCCAGGAGTGGGAGGCGGACGCCCAGCGCATGTGCGACGCGACCCCGCAGCACCGCCCGCTCATCAAGGCGGCCAAGACGACCCGGGTCAAGAAACCCCAGTGGACGGACTACGGCGTCATGGAGGCGTACGGGGAGCCCGAGGCCGACTACGACCCCGGCGACATGGAGCTCCTGGACAAGGCCCAGCGCAACGGCCTGGTCGCCGCCCGCCCCGGCCACCTGATGGTGTTGTCCCACTCCGACTTCGACGTGTGCGTCACCATGGAGACCTACACCCGCCGCCCGCCGGTCGAGACCAAAGGCTGGGACCACGTCGTCGAAGTCGGCTACCAGCAGGCCGGCGACTCCATCGTGTTCGAGGACCAGATGGGCGACCAGGAGCTGCCCGACCTCGCGCTCGACGGCTACCAGGGCCCCTATCGGATCCGCGTGCACTACGCGTGGTTCCCGTGGCAGGGCGAGCAGGAGGCCGCCCAGCGGCTGCTGGTCATGGCCTTCCCCGGGAAGGGCGACAAGGTCGTCACCTACCGCGGGCCGGCCCGGCGACGATGACCGGCATTGTCGGTGGCACCTGATGGAATGCGCAGGACCAGATCGTGCGACGTCGCAGGAGCCCGCCGTGGACCGTCACGCATGGAAGCCGTTCCTTCAGCGCTGGAGCGAGGAGTGGCGCATCGCCAACCCCGACGAGGAGCCGGACGGCGACCCCTGGCTCGGCGGCCCGGCCGCCACGGAGGACGAGGTGCGTGCGCTGGAGGCACGTCTGGGGTGCGCGCTGCCTCCGTCATTCCGGGAGTTCTTACTGGTCACCAACGGCTGGCGGCATGCGGGCAATTTCGTCTGGAGCCTGCGCGGCACCGAGGAGCTCGGCTGGCTGGCCGACCTGGAGCCGTTCTGGGCCGACGCCTACGCCGACTGGGAGGAGGAGGAGACGGAGCCCGCGGCGGCACGCTCGTTGCTGATCTCCCTGGAGGCGGACGCCGGCGTCGTCTACCTCGACCCGGGCGATGTCGACGAGCACGGCGAATGGGCGGCCTACGACGTGTTCTCGTGGACGGCCGCAGGCCCCGACCGGCACGGTTCGTTCTACGAGAAGATGTACGACTTCTACGCCGGATTCCATGCCCTCGACCGCCCCCGATGCGAGACCCAGCGCGGGTGGGACGCCAAGGTCGAGGACGCCCGGCTGGCGAGCCTGCGCGGCGAGGTGGACCACCCGCTGGCAGTGCTGGCGCAGGCCGCGCGTTTCGGCCGCGACCGCGCCACGTTCCTGCACTTCCAGATGCGGACCCTGTTAAGGGAGCAGGACGACGACCCGTTCCACCGCCTGGTCACGCGCGGCGACACCGGGATGTGGACCCTCGACGAGGACCTGTTCGCCGCCGAGGCCCTGCCGCTGCTGTTCGCCGCGCACGAGCAGGCCCGCCGCTTCGGCTCCGGGTCCACGCTCCAGTCCTTGTGGGACCGCGGCCCGCAGGAGGTCAAGCGCCTGCTCGGCCACCATCAGGCGTGGCGCAAAGAGCCGGGGTTCCGGCTCTCCTTCGGCAACCCGGAGTTCGACGAGGCCGCGCACGCCGCTCTCGACGCCGGCGAGGACGCCTGGCCGCGCCTTCGTGACGCCCTCGGCCATTGGCGGCCGCTGCACGAGGACCACCTCGCGCCGATCGCCCTGCTGGCCGACCCCCGGGCCGCCCGCCTGATCACGCCAGAGCGCGGACGCGAACTCCTGGCCACGAGCCGGGGCTGAACGCAGGCCGGTGACCGCCGCGAAGCCGGTCGCGCGGCGGTCACCGTGCGACCGAGCCGAGGCGATCGATGAAGATCCCGGTCGGCCTGTCAGCGTCGATCGTCGCAAGTTTGACGATCGAGTCGGTGCCTTCCGTGACCGTCAGTTCACCGCTGTGGTTGTTCATGTCGGTGGCGGCGAATTTGCGATTGGCGACCTCCCCGGGAGTGGCGATGTTGAACTTGATCTGTGGGAGCGCCTGGGCGTACCGGACAGTGATCATGTTCAGCGCCGCTTTCGACGAGCTGTAGGCGAGTTCGTGGAATCTCGAGGAGGGCTGCTCCGGATCGGTCACGACCGTGAAGGAACCGACCGCGCTGGACACCATCACCACCCGCGGATGGTCCGTCGCCTGAAGCAGGGGAGGACGCGTGCGTGACCCTGATCGGCCCGTACACGTTGGTGTCGTACACGAAATGGATGTCGTCGACCGTCGCAGTGGTCAGCGCAACACCCTTACCGGGCGAGCCGGCGTTGTTGATCAGCACATCCAGCCGATCGGTGTGCTCCCGGACGAGCCGTACTGCGTCGGTCACCGACTCGTCCGAGGTCACGTAGAGCGGGACATGTGTGAGCTCGCGACGCCCGATAGGAGATGATCCGTGGGCCTACGGCTTGGCGCGTAGCGCATCGGGGCTTCGATCCGGGGCGATCGTGGAATGTTCTGCGTTGTGATCGCCCCCCGGCCAGGAGGTTCCTCGTGTTCCACAAGATCGTGCGAGCCTTGACCCAAACCGCTTCAGGCCAACGGCAGGCAGCCGAGGACGATGCGCACGCGTACGGAACACAACTGCTCAGAGAGGCCCGCGAGGAGCTCAACCGGGCCGATACCAAAGCCCAGGTTCTCCTCGGCATTGTCGGCATCGGCCTCGGCGCCGTCACAGGCGGCCTGCTCGCGGGGAACTGGTCACCTTTTGCGATGTCCAATGCCGTCGAATGGCTGTGGTGGGCAGGGGCGGCGGCAGCTCTGGCGTCCGTGGTGGTGCTCGCTGGCGCGGTCTATCCGCGGTTGGATAGACGGAAGGGGAACGGCACCGTCATGTACTACGCCGATGTCTTCCACCTCGACTCTAGGGCGACCGTCGTCAGCGCTTTGAGGCGGTCCTCGGCACTGGACCTGGAGCGAGCCGCTGATCAGCTGTACCGGGTTAGCCGCATCGTCGGGCAGAAGTATCGCCTCATCCGCTGGGGGTTCTGGCTGCTTCTGGGCGGAATGACGGCTACGGTGAGCGCGGCGCTGATCAACGTCGTGCTCACCGGGTCTCCGCCGTGACCGCGCAGGCGTAGGTGTGACGCCGCTCCGACAGGCAGGTCACACTCCGCCTACCAGCAGAGTGTCGTCTTCCAATGGCGGAACGGGCAGGCCGAGAAGTTCCAGGGTGCTGCGGAGTACTGATTCGTTGGTGACGACGAAGTTGAGCATGTCCACCGATTGGTAGCTCTGCATGATCTTATCGACGGTGCCAAGGAGTTCCTGCGCTCCCTGCTGCCGCTGCTCGACGAGGTCCGCGATGATCTGCGGCAGTTGCTCTGGGGTGACGGCCAGTTGGATCGCGTGCACCACTCGGGCGCTTCCCTCCACAGCGGCGAGGAACTCCTGCCATTTCTGCCGGACCTCGTCGGTGCTCTGGATTTTGAGCAACGCTGCGGCGGCGTCGGATTTGATGTCGTGCTGCTTTCTGTGGGCATCCCGGTTGAGCTGGCGTATCTCCTCGGGAACGTTCACCTCGGCTCTGACCGTCCATCGGTAGACTCCCGTCATTTCTCCTGAGATCGATCTGAGCTGGTCGTTCACGGCCTGTTCCGCCGCGCCTGCGCCGGTGATCTCGAACCGCCGGGTGATCGGACGCACCTCCTGGCAAGCGCGCTGGAGAACCGCCTCGGCTTCGGGCACTTCATCGTTGAGCACGACTCGGGCTCGTTTCCCGGCCGAGGTCGCGGTCCGGAGCAGGGTGACGGAGAAGTCGTAAGCGTCGCCCTTGGCGGGCGAGGCCAGAACGAACGGCTCGATGTGGACGGGCGGTTCGGCCTCGGGCTCGTTCTGCTGGACGTGATAAAGCATGGGTGCCAGCCATTTGCGCATGTGATCAGCTCCTGTGAACGAGTTGACGCAGGTGGTGATGAAGATCGGCAGAGATCTCGCCGTGGTGCCGCCAGAACCGGAGGTAGAGCAGGGCCCGCTTGGCGTTCCGCCTATCGGTCAGGCTGAAGATCTGGTCCGTGATCTCCCGTACGGTGGGCCGCTCGTCGTAATAGCGCAGCCACTCGCTCAGCAGCAGGTCCCAAGACTCGGGCACGGCCAGGCGCCCCTTTTCCTCGTAGCTGAGCGCGTTGCGCCAGAGCGTCGCCAGCGAGGGATCGGGATCGAGCCGGCTCAGATGTGGCCGCTCAGGGGTCGGGACGGGCAGCGCGGCCAGCCGTCCGAAGGCGAGGGCGGCACTGTGATGACCGGCAGGACCTCCGTCACCGACCCAACCGGCGAGGTTGTTCACGATGGTGCGAGCGGTGTCCGCGCGATACAGATAGGCGATGGACTGGGCCACGTCGCGGTGGAACTTGTCGCCTCTGGTGAGAACCAGGGTCCTGAACGCGGCGAGGGCTTGGTCGGGTGCGGCGAGACCAACGGACGAGGCGTAGGCGCGGATCGCGATCGCCTTCTCCGAATCCCTGCCCTGGATCATCGAACGGAGATGAAGGTGGACGCGGCGTGTCATCGACGGGTCCTCGGCGGCGGCTTCCAGCGCCAGGGCAGCGAGCTGGTGATCCCGGGACCGGGAGGACCGGCTCCACACCTCCAGGAACCGCTCGTTCACGAGGGCGAAGTCGAAGGTCGCAAGCTTCCCGACTGCATGCCCGACCTTGATTCTCGTGTGCGAAGATCCCTCGCCGCCGAGCCAGAGCAGCCAGTCGACCAACGAGTCGCGGATGGTCGGCTGGTCTTCCCAGATGACGCGCAGCATGACGGCCGCCAGCTTGGGGCGTCTCAGCCTTATGCTCCGCCCGCCACCGGGCCCGGCGGGTGTGGCTTCGGCATCCACGTAACTCAGCCAGAGGGGTAGCTTCTCCCAGAGCTGGACTGGTTTCGGCGAATGATCACGGCGCCACTTCTCGTTTAGCCGTTCGGCCAGGGCCAGCGCCGCGCCGGAGATTTCCGCCTCGGGCAGCCCATGGAGTACGGCGATGCTCGTCATGAAACACCGGCCTAGGATCGGCCTGCGCTTCTCTAGATCGTCGCCGACCTTCACGCGCATTCGGTGGAATCGCCGGTCCAGCATGACCTCGATGGGAGTGCCGGCCTCCACAGTGGCGGCCACCTGCTTGGCTAGCTCGACCACCTGCCAGGGCGCGGAGTGAGCGCGAAGTTCCTCGTCCAGAAGCCGCTGATCGTCCGGGGTGAGCCGAGTGCCCGATGCCTGAACGGACATATGCTTGGCGAAGAGCCGGGTGTTCGGCGGGGGGTCGTGCTCGATCATGGGTGCGGCAGAGGAGCTGATGTGCTCCGGCACCAAGACGATCACCCTGCAGTCCGCGTTGACGCCGGCCCGCTTGAGATTCGTGGTCACCCTGTCTACGGCATCGGGTGTATCGACCAGGTCCAGCAAGTAGCCGTGTCCCGATTCCAGTTTCCAGTCACGGGGGTTCGGCGTGCTCGCTCCATGCGGAATGATCCAGCTCGCTCTGCCACACCAGTCGAGCAGTGCTGCCAGGGCCGTGGTCGCCTTTCCGGTCTCTGCCGCGCCACCGAGCAGGACCAGGCGTTCGCTGTCGAGCAGCCTGCGTGCTTCGGCTTGCGACTGGGTCGATATCAGCGTTCGCCGTAGGTCCTCGATCTCGCTTTCCGTCAGTTCGTGAATCGTCGCCGTCGTTTGAGCCCGCCCCTGGTCTACGTGAATGTCGCCTTGGGCGAGCCAGATGTTCCCCTTCTTGACGCGGTTGCGCACGCGGCCGATCAGGTCCCGGGTGCCGACGCTGGGCCGCTCGTCGGCGAACAGGTCGTCCAGGCTCTGCCTGCGTTCCAACCACTCCTGTCCGGAGGCGGTCATCTCGTTGCGGATCGATTGGTTGTCAGGTTCCTGGGATGTCTCGTCCGCTTCCTCGAGAGCGGCGGCTTCGACCTCCGGTTCTTCCGGCTGCGGATTCTCGGATCTCGGTTCCTCAGGCGAGGAGTCGCTCATTTCTTCCTCCGCTTCGGATCACGAGTGACGTTGATGTCTCCTTGCGCGAAAAGAATGTCGCCTCTCTTGACCCGGTTCTTGATCGACCCGATGCTCGACGGCGGTGATGACGGGGCGTCGCGGAACGGCGGGGACTCTGGAATCTCCATGTCGTGAACGTCGAAGTGCGGCACGTACAGATATGCCGGGTACTCCTGCTTCTTCTCCGCCACCGCGACCTCCAGAAACTCTGACGGTCTCGGCCGCCCCGGCCCCTGTGACACGTAGTCGCGGAACACCTCCCGCGAGACGATCAGCGCCAGATCGGCGTCGCGGAAGGTGTCGAGAGCGGTCCGGATCGGTGCCGAATCGCGCAATCTCGCGGGCTGTACCGCGTGCTGCCCAGGCCATCCGGCCGCGCCGTCCAACTGCAGCGGTCCGACGTGGACGGCCAGCCTTATTCTCATCCGGGCCCAAGTGGGATCGGCGCGTCGACTGTTGTGCGCCGCTATGGCCGCGTCCAGCTCAGTCAGGAACGGATCGAGGAGAAGAGGAATCGTGACGAGCGGGCCCGGCTCGGCGGGAAGGACGGCGGTCAGCGAATCACCGCCCACCTGACACGACCACGACTCCCGATCCAGCCGAACGCGGTCCGCCGCCGTCTCGATGGCGCAGATCAGGCCGGACTGGAGGGTTCGCTGCTGGGCATCGGTGCGGCCGCCGTAGTTCTCGATGTCGGCAGTGAGCAGGACGCGGTAATCGTGCGTGACCATGGCATCTCCAATGAGCGGGTGAGCTCAACGGTGAGGCACGACCCGGCGGGAGAAGCCTTAGAAATATGGCTTGGCGAGGAACGGGAGGTCAGCGAGGACAGTCAGCCCCGCCAGATCCTTCACCACCACGTCGCGGTGCCCTCGCCGAATGACCCCCTCCGCGGCCAGTTCGCGCAGCGCCTTCTGCGTCGTGATCTCCTTGGCGCCCACCAGCATGCCCAGCTCGGCTCTCGTGAGCGGGACGCCGATGCTCACGCCATCATCCGTGGTACGGCCGTGCCGCGAGATCAACGCGATCAGCACGCGTGCCAGGCAGACCTTCGTCTCGTATCCGGCGAAGTCGAGGCGTCGCTGATTGGCCCAACGCAGCCGGGCGGCTATGACCTGCGTCAGCGCCAGTGCCGCGGCGGGACGCCGAGCCACGAAAGAGCGGAACACCGGGCCCTTGACCTGCTGGCAGACCGCGCGCCCGCAGGTGGTCACGGTCGCCGACCGTGGCGACCCGTCCATGGCGGCCATATCGCCCACAATGTCGCCCGACACCCGGATGCCTAGGGTCGCCTCGACACCGTTCTCAACGCCCCCGGTGACTTTGACCAGCGCGTCCAACAAAACCCAGACCGATGTGCCGTGATCTCCTTGGCTGATCAGGATGTGTCCGGGCGGGAGCGCGCGCAAGGTCCCGAGCCCAAGGAGCTCCGAACGCAGCTCGTCCGTCAGACGGTGCATGAAGGTGCCGGTCGGCCATCGGTTGGGTGCCAAAGTCTCCTCCAGCAGGCGATGTCTCACACATATGCCAGCTGGATCGTCTCGGCAAGGGAGTCATACGTTTGCGGACGTTCGCCCCATCGGCGGGGTAACGACCAGTTGTAGGCGTACAGTCCGTTGTCATTGCCCCGTCGCCGACGTTCTGACGGATTGATACCGAACGCATGTCGGCCTCCCACTCAAATGCTCGCTTAAATGGCATTTGTCGGTGCTTGATAAGCGGAGGAGAGGGATCGTACTCGGCCACCCGATCTTTGCAATCAGCACGACGAACATCCCTAAATTTAGGGATGTCAAGCCTTTCGCGGAGCGTTTTATCGTGGAGTAACCGACCCGGCTCAAACCCTCCATAAGCCGGTGCGGCCCGCGAAAACTCCAACGAAAGGAGTAGGACAATGTCCAAAAAGTACGCGTCATGGCAACACGGATTCACGGCCGTGGCCGAGAACCCCGGCACCAGCGCACTGAGGCAGGGATTCGGCGTGACCTTCTCGCTCCCGGCGAACGGGGGCGACTGGATCCACCTAGCCATCCCCACCCCGGTCATCGTCGAAGACCGCCGGGCCACCCTGGACAGGGTGCTGATCCTGTTCCACGCCCGAGAGACCAGCGCGCTCCTCCGCGTGCACGTCTGGGACGGCCCGAACCGCATCCTGGCCAGGGACGACCTCAGAATCGAAGGCGATCACACGCACGCCCCGAGCGGGAACAACGTCTTTCCCGTGGGCCGTGACGGCATCAGCTGGGGGTGCGGGATCTCGATGTTCTTCACCGCCGGCCAGATCAACAGCCGGGTCTTCATCGCCGGTTTCGGCGGGGACTTCTCGCACAACATCTGACGGGACGACCGGCGCCCCTCCGGGAGTCATCCGCTGGGGTGGACCAGGTCGGGTTCCATGACCGCGCCGGGGGCGACGACGCGGACCACCGCGAAGTCGTCCTCGCTGCTCAGATCGAGCAGGAGGGGCTCGGCGCCGGTGACCTCGGCCACGGTGACCGCCAGCGACGCGAGCTCCTGGGCGATGTCGTCGGTGGAGTGGCGTCCGGCGGCGACCTCTTCCCAGGAGTGGAGGGCATCGGGCGGGGGCGGTGCCCCGGCCCCGCCGTCGCGTACGTGGCCGTAGACGGAGGGCAGGTCGTCCCTGGTGCCGGCGATGCTGGCCAGCCGGCTCTGCGCGGCCTCGGTCAACGCCCTGGAGAGCGCGACCTCGGGAGCTCCGTGGGCGCCCCAGCCGAGGCAGGTGACGGGAAAGTCCGGGCTCCAGATCCGGGCGCCGAAGCAGGGCACGCCGAAGCGGCTGGGCAGCCGGAAGACGGCCGTCCTGATCTGCGCGGAGCGCAGGCGGTCGAGCAGGTCGGCACACGCGTCGTCGCTGACGGAGGCCGGATCGACGTGGGTGCGCGCGCTCGTGCCCGGGCCGGCGCAGCCGATCGCGTCGCGCTCGGTGATCTCGTACAGCGCGTGCAGCGCGGCCTCCTCACGCGAGTTGCCCGAGGCCAGGCCGTTGCTGCCGGCGAGCAGCCCGAACGGGCTCCAGTCACGTTCGTCGGGGCCGGTGAGGCGAACCACGTCGAGGGGTACGGGCGCGGCACGCCCGCTGACCATCCCGACCCCGTCGATCCAGTCCAGCAGCGTGTGCTCGGTGACCACGCTGCCCGCCAGCATGGGCAGGTCGAGGAGGTCGTAGCCGAGGTCCAGGTCGCGGGCGGCCACGGAAGGGTGGACGGTCGCGGGAACGACGTGCTCGGCGTGCCAGAACTCGATGCTCTCCATCGCCGCCGAGACGTTCGCCGACGTCGTGGACCGGCCTTTGCCCTGGGCGACGCTCAGCGTCTTGGCCAGGGGCCGCACGGCCATGACGACCGGAATGCCGATCACGTCCAGCCCGGTCACGTCCGCCATCCTGGTGATGCCGAAACGCGCCAGCCGGGGTCTGATGATCTCCCAGGTCTGCTCGGGACGGCGAATGCGGTGCGTGCCCTCAAGGAACGTCTTGAGCGTCATCGTGCGGTCCCCCCGAGGTGGCTCCTGATGAAGAACGGGCGCAGCGCGCCCACGGCGGCATCGACCGACTCGAAGCCCCGGTCTCTGGCGGCGGCGAGCAGGGAGTCGCCGTCCACGTCCCACACCTCGCCCAGGTGTTCGCGGAGCATCGCGCCCTTCAGGCGTTCGATGTTCTGGCCTGGCCGCTCGGCCGCGAACCGGGCGTTGACCGCGTACGACTCGGCGACCGCCGTGCGCGCGTCCTGGTCGGCGGCCAGCTCGGCCGCGGCGGCCACGAGGTCGTGGGCCAGGCGGGGCGGCCGGTACGAGCGGACGAGCACGCGCCGGAGCCGCTCACCGGAGGGGAGGGTGCGCAGCTCGTCGCCGGTGAGCCAGTGACGCAGCCGCTCATCGCTCAGAGCGGCCATCCCGTGAGCCTCGGCCACGGCGAGCGCACCCGCCGATTCGCCCAGCGGACCGCCCCCGCCCGCCGATTCGCTCAGCCGACCGCCCGCGCCCGCCCACTCGGCGATGCGGGTCAGCGCGAACGAGCGCCAGCGGGCCGGAAAGCCGGGGTGGTAGATCTGCTGGTACCCGGCGACGGCCGCCTGCCCGACATGGTGGCCGTCCACGTCCACACCCGAGAAGGTCGCCTCCCAGTCGTAGAGGAAGCGGTTACGCCACCCGCCCGACGCCGCCCATGCGCCGGCCGGGACCGGCTCCGGCAGCCGCCGCAGCGTGTGCACCGCGTCCGCGGCCTTGATGTCGCGCTGTTCGGGATGCCGGTCGAGGAAGGCGGACAGGTCTCCTACCGCCCGCCAGGACCGTTCCGTGTAGTGCAGGGCGCGGGCGGTGCCGAGCATACGTTCCGCCCGCTCGGCGGTCAGCGCCCCCGCCGCGAGCGCGGCGTTCAGCGCGTAGCGGATGTTGACGAGCGGTTCGCTGAGCCGCGTGTACTCGGGCGGCTCCGTATGGGCCACGGCCACCTCGTCGTCGGAGGTGATGGCGCCGGAGCGGTACATCTCGTACACATGTCCGTGCCCGGTCATGCCGAAGGGGTGCAGCTCGGCGGCGCGCAACGCGCCCATGCTGGAACAGCCGGCCACCTGGGCGCCGGCGGCCAGCACGGACAGGATCTCCTTGTGCCGCAGGGCGGCGCTGTGGTGGTAGTAGCCGTCGATGACGACGGCGACGTCCCCCGCGCCGAGTCCGAGGCGCAGCAGGTCGCCGTGGGCGACAGGCGGATGCGTGCGCGCCGCCGGCGCCGCCGCGCGGACCTCTTTCTCCGGCAACGTCGGCCCGACGAAGACATGAATGGTCATGGCACCTCCAAAAGGCGAATCGTCATACTAGGCGGCCGATAAGCCTGGCCTCCAGCGGACGGCGAAATATGGGTGACACCACCCAGAAAGATGAGCCGCCGCGCCGGAAAATGGGTGCCGCGCACTCATGGCCGGCGCTCCCCGGGCTGACATATTCATTCCCGTCCACCTTTCGTCTGGGTGAATGGGGAGGTGAAAAACATGGCTATCGAAACCTTCGACGATGCCGAGTCGAACCCGGTGATCTGCATAGGTTGGTATAACCATTAATTCGCCGATCGAGGGCTCGCGAAGAGGGTCTGCGCCCTCGTCGGCCCCGATCCGGCGTATTCCTTTCCGTCCACCTGCCAGCAGGGGTGAATGGAGGTGAAAAGCATGACGATCGACATTTTCGAGGAGTCCGAGATGGACCCGGCGGTCTGCCTGGGCTTCTACAAGAGTTAGTTCGCTGATCGGGAGCCGGCGGGGATGGTCTGCGCCCCCTCGCCGGCTCTCGGCACCTGAGATCCGAGGTCGACCATGCACCGAATCGAGCCGCGCGCGGTTCACCACATTCGCGGCGAGAATTGTTACTGGGCCATAGGCACGAAGCGGGTGGCGCGGCTGCCCATGGACTGCGTCGACGAGCGCGGCGATCTCACCGACGAGGCCCGCGCCGCCGTCGAGGCGGCGAACCTGAGTCCAGCGCCGGACCCGGACCTGTTCCACATCACCGCCGTGATCACCACGCAGTGCAACCTGGCCTGCTCCTACTGCTTCCAGAACACCGAGCTGCCCGGCCCCGATCATGTCGGGGCGCCGGCCCGGATCCCGCAACTCTGGCTCAACGAGGAGCGGATCCCGCGCATCCTGGCGTTCACCCGGGAGCGCATGCGGCGGCGCGGGGCCACCAAGCTCGAGATCATGTTGTTCGGCGGCGAGCCGACTCTCCGCGTCGGTGTCTGCGAACGCCTCCTCGACAACGCTCGCGAGCTCGGCCTGGTGAAGGCCGCGATGATAACCAACGGCACGCTCATGAAGCCCGCGGCCGTCGCCCGGCTGGCCAGAGCGGGCCTTCGCTCGGCCCAGATCACCTTCGACGGCGACCTGCCGGTCCACGACCAGATCAGGGTCACCCACAACGGACGCGGCAGCTTCGACCGCATCGTCGGCAACCTGGCCGCCTCCCAGGACACGGAGATCGCCTGGGGACTGCGCGTCAACCTGACCGGCCAGTCCATCGACGGCACCCGCTCGCTGCTCGACCGGCTGGCCACCCGGCTCGACCCGGCCAGGTTCGCGATCTATTTCGCCCCGGTCAACGACGGCGGCATCGGGTTCGCGGACACGCTGCAGGCTTCGCGCGAGCTCGGCCGGCGTGTGGGCGAGCTCTCCCTGCACGCCATGGACCTAGGGTTCACGCTGCCGCTGCCGAGCGCGTCCTCCTGCCTGGCCTGCGGCGAGGTGGGCGGCGAGACCGGCGCGGTGATCAATGCCGACGGCACGCTCTTCAGTTGCTGGGAGTCGGTCGGCCAGGACGGCTACCAGGTCGGCACCGTCGATGACGGCTACCTGGCCGACGAGGTGATCGACCCGCGCTGGGTGTCCTGCGGATACTCGGCGGAGCAGCGGCCCGACGGCTCCTTCGCCGACACCGTGAACGCGATGGTGCTCGACCGGATGCACGCGGCAGGACTGCTGGGCGGGGTGCGGCGATGAAGAACCGCCTGCCCACGGGCTTCCGGCGGCTGGCGGCGGCCAGAGTGCTCTCCGTGACGGGTGACATGATGTTGCCCGTCGCGGTCTCTTTCGCCGTTCTGTCCACCATGGGGGGCGGAGCCGCGGAGGTCGGGGTGGTGCTGGGGGCCGAGTTCCTCGGCCTGCTGGTGTTCCTGCTGTTCGGGGGCGTGCTGGCCGACCGGCTGCCGCCCGGCACGACCCTGGTCGCCGCCGACCTCGTCCGCGCGGCGATCCAGCTCGTCGTGGCGCTGCTGCTGGTGACGGGCGAGATGACGGTCCCCGTGCTGGCCGGCCTGCTTCTGGTACGCGGCGCCGCGTCGGCGTTCTTCTCACCTGCCTTCGGGCCGCTGCTGTTGCGGACCGTGGGCGCCGAGCGCATCCAGGAGGCCAGCGGGCGCCTCGGCGGCGTGATCGCCACCGCCGTCGTGGCCGGTCCGCTGATGGCGGGGGCGCTGGTGGCCTGGCTCGGTCCGGCGGGCGCGATCGCGGTGGACGGGCTCAGCTTCGTGGTCAGCGCGCTGCTGATCCTGGGGCTGCGGCGTACGAGCGAGAAGGGGATCCGCGCGGCGCGGGGGCCGTCGACCGTGCGGGAGTTGCGGGACGGCGCCCGCGAGGTGTTGTCACGACCGTGGTTGTGGGGCTCGATCGCGGTCGCCGCCGCGGTCGAGTTCCTCGCGTCGGGGCCGTGGTCGGCGGTGGTGCCCGTGGTGGCCGAGCTGCGGTACGGCGGGGTGGTGGCCTACTCGTGGATGATGGCCGCGCTGGGCGTGGGCGCCATCGTGGGCAGCGCGGTCGTGGCCAGGCTGCCGGTCCGCCGGCATGTCATGTCGGCCAACCTGCTGCTGGTCCCGATGGGGCTGGCCGGGCTGGCGCTGGCGTTGCACGCCGAGCTCTGGGTGGTGCTGGCGGCGTTCACCGTGTGCGGCGTCAGCCAGGCGATGTCGGGGGCGCTGTGGGAGACGGCGCTCAGTCTGGGGGTGCCCACGTCCTCGCTCGGCCGGGTGAACTCGTGGGACGCCCTGGGCTCGTTCGCCTGCCGTCCGGCCGGCCAGTCCGCCGGCGGGCTGCTCGCCGCGCGGGCCGGCCCCGATCTGGTGCTCTGGATATCGACCGCGGTCATGGTCGTGGCCCCGCTGTGTCTCGTGGCCAGCCCGCGCGCCCGGCAGCGTACCGACGACTTGAGACCCGCCGAGGAGACAGCGTGCGAATTGTCCTGATCAACATGCCGTGGGCGCCGGTGGACGTGCCGTCACTGGCTCTCGGAATCCTCACCACATGTGCCCGCGGCCGGTTCCCGGACGCGGACGTGCGGGTCGTCAACGCCAACCTCGACTATGTGAACTGGCTGGTCGAGCGGGGCGAGTTCACGCTGCCGGACTACCAGTTCTACGCGCAGGACAGCTATTTCCTGGGCTGCGGCGACTGGGTCTTCTCCTCCGCCCTGTACGACGACCCCGGCTGGCGCGAGGCCGAGTTCACCGAAAGCATGCGCCCGATCATCCCGCAGGAGCGGATCGAGGCCAGCATGCGCCTGCACCGCTCCGCCCCCGACTTCATCGAGCACCTGGCGCGGCAGGTGGCGGAGCTGGATCCCGACGTCGTCGGCCTCACCTCCACCTTCCAGCAGAACAGCGCAGGACTGGCCCTGGCCAGGCGGTTGAAGAGCCTCGCGCCCCGCGCCACGACCGTGTTCGGCGGCGCGAACTGCGACGGGCCGCAGGGCGCCGCGCTGCACCGCAACTTCCCGTTCGTCGACTACGTGGTACGCGGCGAGGGCGAGGTCGCCTTCGCCGACCTGCTGACGCTCCTGCGGGAGGGCGGAGACCCCCGGGACATCGCGGGGTTGTGCTGGCGTGCTCCCGGCGGCGACCCGGTGGCCAACGAGATGAGCGCGACGCCGCTGCCGCCCGCGGCCATCATGAGCCCGGACTACGATGATTTCTTCCGGCAGTTCCCCGCCTCGCGCGCCTACGGCTGGACCGAGCCCAAGCTCGTGGTCGAAAGCTCACGGGGCTGCTGGTGGGGGCAGAAGCACCACTGCACGTTCTGCGGTCTCAACGGCTCGCTCATGACCTTCCGCAGCAAGAACCCGTCCACCTTCCTCGACGAGATCCTCGCGCTGGCCCGGCGGCACCGCGTGCTCGACATGATCGTGGTGGACAACATCATGGACATGGCGTACGTGACGTCGTTGCTGCCGCGCATCGTCGAGGCCGACGTGGACATCCGGCTGCACTACGAGATCAAGTCGAACATGCGCGCCGAACAGCTCGACATGCTCAGAGCCGCCGGGGTGATCCGCGTGCAACCGGGCATCGAGAACCTCAGCACCCGGGTGCTCAAACTCATGGACAAGGGCGTCACCGGCTGCCAGAACGTGCGCATGTTGCGCGACGCGCAGACCAGCGGGCTCACCGTGGCGTGGAACTATCTGCACGGCTTCCCCGGCGAGCGGACGGAGGACTACCTCGGGGCGCTCGCCCAGATGTCCGCGCTGCATCACCTCGGACCGCCCGACGGGGTCGGCCCCGTGGTGCTCGAACGGTTCAGCCCGTACTTCAACGACCCGGGACTCGGCTTCGCGACCCGATCGCCCGCCGAGCAGTACCGGGTCACGTACGCCCTGCCGGACGCGGAGCTGGCGGACTTCGCCTACCTCTTCGACACCCCCGAGCAGGGCATCGGCGAGGACGTGGCCGAGCGGTTGCGCGCGGCGGTGCGCCGCTGGCGCGAGGCGTACCCGGCCAGCCGGCTCACCTGCGACGACCTGGGTGACGCGATCGTCCTGGTCAGCGAGCGCGCGGGCTTCGACTGGACGGTCATGCGCCTGAGCGACGAGGTGGAGATCGCCGCGTTCCGCCTGCTGGAGCAGCCCCGCCGCGTCCCCGCGCTCGCCGCCAGGCTCCGCGTGCCGCAGGCGCGGGTCATCGAGCTGGTCCGCGCGTGGCTGGCGCTCGGAATCCTGTTCACCGAAGACGACCAGTACGTCCACCTTGCTCCCCGTTCTGCCAACCAGAGTCTCCTGCACACCGTTTAGGACCGCGATGAAGATGACGCTGCGCCTGTGGCGCGACTACGACGAGCGGGCTCGCCGCCTGCCTGGCATGGACCTGGGCCACCGGCTGGTGGATCCGGCACAGGAGGAGCTCGCCCGTGATCTCTACCAGCAGGGCGTCCGCCGGGTGGAGGTGGCCGAGCCCGTGGACGCCCGTCACGGGCTGGCGGCGCTCGCGCTGGTCAGGGAGCTGACCAGCTACGCCGTGGTCGTCGACTGGGAGCCGGGCCAGGGGATCCCGCTGGAGGGGCTCGGCCACCTGGCCCCGCCCAGGAGGCTCGACGACGCCGACCGGCTGTCGGCCTGGCGGCGCGGCTTCTCGCTCGGACGGTACGTCTACCGGCACGGACCCGGCTTCGTCCAGGTACGGGACTGGCGCTCGGGCCGGTTGCGCAGGCTCACCATCGACGACCCGGCGTACCTGGCGGCGATCCCCGCCCTGTTGCGGGGCACGATCGTGGACGCCGTCGCCACGCCGATGCTCCAGGCGCTGGCAACGGGCGGCCTCGTCGCCATCGCGGGCGGGCAGGCGATCTGGTTGCCCTACCGGGTCCGCCGATGGACGTTCGGCTCAGAGGCCGCGTGAGCTGAGCAGGAAATACTCGCCCAGCTCCGTCCGGTTGGCCAGGCCCGTCTTGTCGAGGAGGTTGCCCACATGGCGCTCGACCGTACGCGGCGACAGGTGCAGCCGGGCCGCGATGTCCCGGTTGCCGCACGCGCGCGCCAGCAGCTCCAGGACCTCGTACTCGCGTGCGGTGACCCCGGCGTTCCGCAGCCGCTGCGGCACCCGCCCCGAGCCCAGCCGCCGCTGGCGGATCGGCAGGCCGATGCGCCGCTGCAGCTCGCGGCAGCGGCGCGCCAGGACGGGCACGCCGGTCTGGAAGAAGAAGTCCTCCGCCTGGCGCAGCCAGTGCGCCGGCTCTCCCCACCCGGCCACGTGGGCCTCCGGCGCGACCAGCCGCAACCCCAGGTGCCTGGCCACCGGGTACGGCCCGCCCGCCTCCGCCGCCTCGGCCATCGCCAGCGCCGCCTCATCCGGCCGGCCCGCCCGGCCCAGGCGCACGGCCCGCGCCAGGGCGGCGAAGTGCCGGTTCCACCGGACGTTCGCGCCGCCTTCATCGAGGCCCTCGTCCTGACCGTCCTGGAGTGCGTCGAGAAGCAGCGCCAGGCCGTACTTGCCGCTCAGGACCGCGAGCGGCTCGACCGTCTCGCCGATCGTCGCGAGCACCGACCGCGCGGCGGGCACGTCGTCTTCGAGCAGTGCGCAGAACGCCCGCCCGAGGCCCACGGCGAGAGCCGGCTCCGGGCCTTCGACGGAGCCCAGCAGCTCCTCCATCTCCCGCCGCCGCCCGCGGTGCGCCGCGTGCACGGCTCGCACGGCTCGCGTCTGCCCGGCCGCCTCTCGTGGCCAGAGGCCCGAGGCCCGGTCGAACTCGCCCCGCAACGTGGCGTCCAGGGCGAGCATCGTGTCGATGTCGTGGATCGAGCTCTCCGCGCCGGCCTTGACCGCCGCCTCGCGGGCCGGCCGCAGCGGAGCCGCGTCTCCCTCGCGCAGCCAGTCGGCCGTGGCCTGCTGGAGCCGCGCCGGTCCGCCGGTCGGTCCGGACAGGTTCAGGCAGCGCACGTGGCCGAGCCGCCGGGTCCGCTCCACGATGCGGACGGCCCGATCGGCGCACGAGCACAGGGTGCAGAGCATGAACGTGGGCTGGGCGGCGATCGTGTCGGCCAGGTATTCGGCCACGACGAGGGTGTCGATGTCTTCGTCGCAGAGGTCTTCGAGCACCAGCAGCGCGCCCCGCGCGCGGGAGGCGAGGGACAGCAGCCGCACCACCCCCTCGGCCAGTTCGATCAGCGAGCCGTCGTCGCCGCGGTCCTCCGCCCGCCAGTCCGGGATCAGCCGCCCGAGCACGCTCCGGTAGGGGCCGAGCTCGTCGGGCAGCGTCGTGGTGTCGCGGCTGAAGACGAGCAGCGCCTCGTGCAACGGCCTGAACCTGGAGGGCCCGCCGAGCTCGCTGGCCCGGCCGCGCAGCGTGATCATCCCCTCGGCGGCCGCCTCCGCGAGTGCCGCCTGGGCCAGCCGCGACCTGCCGCTGCCCGGCTCGCCCAGGACGAACACCGCACGCCCCCGTCCCTGGCGTGCGTCGGCCAGAGCCTCGGTCAGCAGGCCCCGAGCATGCTCCATCATCAGATCCCCCCGCGCCTTGACAAAGCGAACTCCGCGCATGGTAGGTCCGAGCGATATTGATCCGATTTAAGCCGCTATAAGGCAAGAAAAGCGGGGAGCTGGGGCCCGGAAGGGAATGTCACCACTCCCTGGCAACTCCGCGAATCGCCCTTTCCAGGCATCAGCCCATGATTAGGATGCTCTCCGGGCGGCGGCGAGAAAGATCACGCCCAGCCGCCGTTGACGTGGAGAGGGCTCGTGAGTAACAGCATGAATGAGGGGACGCCCCGCCCGGGAAGGCGCCGTCGCGCCGGCTCGTCCCCTTCGTCGCCCTCAGGTTCCCCCTCGGGGGCCGGGGAGCCGGGCCGGGGTCCGGCGCACCCGCCGCGTCGTCCGGAAGCCGCTTACGAGCAGACCGGCGCGATGGGCGCGCAGCCGTACGACGAGCCTTCGAGACGCGGTTCCCAGCCTCGGCAGGCCGGACGCACGGGGAGCGACCAGGACCAGCCCGTCGGTGACCCGCCCCGGCGCTCGCGCCGGAAGAGCGGTGGCGGACCCGCCGGACCCGCCGAGCCGCCGGGGCCGCCGGCCGCTCCGGCCGCTCCGGCCGGTAGGGGCGGCGGCCGGAGCGGCTGGCGCCGGTTCGTGCCGAGCTGGAAGGTCTTCGTGGCCTCGTTCGTGGTGCTCGCCGCCGGCCTCTTCGGCATGGTCATGGTCGCGTACGCCAACACGCCGGTGCCGAGCCCCGAGCAGGTCAAGTCCGACGCCCTCGCCCAGCAGAGCACCATCTACTACCGGGACGGCAAGACGGAGATCGGCAAGCTCGGCACGAAGCGCGAGATCCTCGGCGACATCTCGCAGACGTCCCAGAGCGTCAGGGACGCGGCCGTCGCCATCGAGAACAACACGTTCTACGAGGACTCCGGCATCTCCATCTCGGGCATGGCCCGATCGCTCTGGATGACCGCGAGCGGGCAGCAACTGCAGGGCGCCTCGACGATCACCCAGCAGATGGCCCGCGCCTACTACGACGGCCTCAGCCAGGAGGTCTCCGTCATGCGCAAGGTGAAGGAGATCTTCGTCGCGGTCAAGCTCGACGAGACGCTGACCAAGGACGAGATCCTGCTGAACTACCTGAACACCATCCCCTTCGGCCGCGCGAACGGTGTCGAGGCCGCCGCGAAGGCCTATTTCGGCCCCAAGGTCACCGCCGCCAAGCTGACCCCCGAACAGGGCGCCTACCTCGCCGCGCGCATCCAGCGCCCCAGTTGGGAGCCCGACGCGCCCGCGCTCAAGGCGCGCTTCCAGACCGTCATCCAGTACATGGCCGAACAGTGGCCCGACAGGTACGGCCGGCTCCCGCAGACCGCCAAGTTCCCCAAGATCCACACCGATGACAACAACGAACTCGGCGGCCTCAAGGGTTACATGGTGATGCAGACCCTGCAGGAGCTGAAGCTGCGCGGCCTGACTCCCGACGCGGTCAGGAGCGGCGGCTACCACATCACCTCGACGTTCGACAAGAAGCTCATGCGGGCCGCCAAGGCCGCGGTGGAGAGCACGAAGTCCGCCATGAGCAAGGAGTTCCACGCCGGCCTGGCCGCCGTGAACCCGAAGAACGGCCAGATCCTGGCGTTCTACGGTGGCAACGACTACGTCACCGACCCGTTCAACGAGCCCTTCGACGCCAAGAAGCAGGCGGCCTCCGCGTTCAAGCCGTACGTGCTGGCGGCCTGGCTGCAGGCGGGTTACTCGCTCAAGAGCTTCGTGCCGGGCAACGTGACGGTGCCGAAGGTGGTGCCCGGCCAGGCGCGAGGCGGCTTCCGGAACAGCCACAACGTCGGCACGGCGGTCGACGTGATCAAGGCCACCGCCCAGTCGGTCAACACGGCGTTCGTGTCGATGGCGTACAAGCTGCCGGGCCGGCTCGACGACGTGGAGAGGCTCGTGGAGGCGGCCGGGTTCGACCAGCAGCGGATGCAGGCTGACGTCAAGGAGCACAGCTACCAGTTCGCCATCGGCAGCGCCCTGGTGACCCCGGTCGAGCAGGCCGCCGGTTACGCGATCTTCGCCAACGCCGGCAAATACACCAAGTACCACGTGGTGAAGGAGGTCAAGCTGGGCAATCAGGTCGTCTACGGCGAGCAGCGAGCCACCAAGAGCGTCATCGACCCCGGTGTCGCCGCCGACGCGACCGCCGCCATGCAGGAGGTGCTGCGCAGCGGCACCGCGGCCGGCAAGGGCCTGGGAAGCAGGCCGGCGGCCGGCAAGACCGGCACCAACAACGACGAGAACGGCGCCTGGTTCGTCGGCTACACGCCGCAGATCTCGGCCGCGGTCGGGTTCTACCGCGAGCAGTGCCGGACGAAGAGCGGCAGGATCGTCCTGCCCCTGCACTCCAACTGCCCCGACACTCCCGGCGGCAAGCCGAGCACGAAGTACGGCCCGGACAACCGCTACAGCAGACCCTACGAGGTGTCCCTGGGCTTCGAGGGCGCCGGTCCGCCCACCCTCACCTGGCAGAAGTTCATGATGCTCGCCCACGAAGGGCTGCCGGTCGAGCAGTTCCCGAAGAAGGCCGAGCTCGGGCTGGCCGAGAACATCGTGCCGAGCCCGACGCCGACGCCGAAGCCGTCGCAGAGCCCGGACGACCCGTTCGGCGACGACAACCCCCTCGACCAGGGCTGCCTGAGCGAGCCGTGCGACGACAACACCACACCCGATGACGAGGTCACCATCGACGACCCGGGCGGCAACACCGGCCTTCCCCAGGACGGCAACGGCGACGTGGGGGCGGGCGGCCAGGTGCCCGTTCCAAGACCTTCGGGACGGTCGCCGAGGTGAAGCAGCAGTCGCCTTCGGCCGGCCGATGAGGGGCGACGGCTTCAGGCGGCTGCACGAATGGGGCCTTACGCCGGACGGGGAGTTCCGTCAGTCTCAGCCGGCCGGGGCGGCTGGTCGATGTGACTGCGGCAGACGAGGACGGGCCGCCAGGATCAGTCAGCGGGCAAGCCAGAGTTCACGTCACTCTTCACGGCGTGGCAAGGGGAGGAGGGGGGAGATTGCGTGGCCGGCTCGGCAGGCGGTAAAGGGTGTGCGCGCCGGACAACCACTCCTCGTCCATCGCCCGCCCGGTGATCCGCCCGACCGCGGTCAGAAAGGAGTCCGCGACTGTTTCGTCGGGGTGATCCGGGCCGAAGGGCAGACCGTCCAGGTGCGGAGTGAAGAACTTGCCCGGCGCTAGCGGAGCCCCCTCCAGGGCGCCGACCCAGTCGAGAACCTGGCCATTCTCCAGATAGACCAGGTCGTCCACTCCCTCGATCTCGAGCCAGCCGACATACAGGAGCCGTCCGCCGTTCTCCGTCAACGCCTTTCGCGTCTTGGGAGAGCCGCAGACGCTGCCGCTGATCTGAATGATCTGCGTCCAGCCGGGCGCCTGCGGGCCCAGCCAGATGACATTGTCGCCAGGGGCGGCCGGGAAACGTTCGAGAGCGTCGTCCAGGGTGCAGATGGCAGCCGAATCCTGGTCGGCGTTCAGGCGCTTGACGATGTCCTCCCCGTCGAGCCCCGAGACCCAGATGCCGATGAAGTGGTCATCGAATCCACGAGACCTCAACAGGTCGCCGGCGGTGTTCATTACGGCCGTCCCTTACTTGCTCGATCGTACGGTTTCGTGCGGACGCGTTGCAGCAGGTGCTGCGACCGATCAGGCCCGTAACCGGCGGAGTTGAAGGCTCCCTTTTGCGTGCCGGCCATGGGATATTCGTCGCAGGCTTCACCGTTCGCTACGTAGTCCGGTTCCATGAAATTAGTAGGCTGCGCATCGTGCAGCGGCTGGCGCGCGGCGAGGCCCGCGCGGTGGACCTGACCACGCAGCTCGGGCTGGCCCGGTCCACGGTGTCGAAGCACCTGGCCTGCCTGCGCGACTGCGGGCTGATCGACTACCGCGCCGAAGGCCGCCAGTCGTTCTACTCCCTGACCCGGCCCGAGCTGATGGACCTGCTCAGCGCCGCCGAGCACCTGCTCGCCGCCACCGGCCACGCCGTGACGTTGTGCCCGGCCCACGGCGCCCGGCCGGCCGGAATCATCGCCGGCGGTTGGCTGCCTGCGTGAGCGGGCCTGCATCGCGGTCTTCTCGTCCACACTGAGCGCTACCGAGCCCGGTGGGCGATGGAGGTAGAGAGCGCAGACCTCGGCGGCTTTCGCGTAGAAGCCGGGGTCCTCGGGCCGGGTGAGCCATCCGCGTACCAGGTGCGGTTTGAGGTCCAGGCCGGCGAGGATGCGTCCGACCTGGGAGGCCGAGATGCCGGTGCTGGCCAGGTGATCAGCGATGGCGCGATGGGTCCATTGGCTGTCGACGGCGGGGCGTGCCGAGGTCACCGTGGCCACAATGGCCGGATGCACTTCGGGACCGTTGCGGCGCGGGCGCCCCGGCCGGGGACGGTCCTCCAGAGCTGCGAGTCCTTCGGCGGTGAACCGCTTACGCCAGCGGCGCACGGTGTCCAGGTGCAGTCGGAGCATGCGGGCGATGACGGCGTTCGCGGTGCCATGTGCGCAGGCCAGGGCGACATGCGCTCGCTGCACCCGCCGCAGCGGCGCTGTTCGCGAGCTCGCGAGCTCGTAACAACGCGAGCTGGTCACTGTTCCAGAGCACCGCGAACGGACTGGACGACGTCATCCCCCACCTTCCCGAGCTTCTTGATCACCACGGAGGGGTAGCGTCGCTGACCTGAGCCGGAGCGGTCGATGCCGGGCCGGGCTGGCAGGGGGTGCCGGTGTCCATGGATGCGGAGGCGCCGGCGATGACCGAGTCGAGCCTGTCTCGGGTGTGCGTGAGATCGACGATGTGCTGGTCGATGTGACCGCGCTCCACAGCCAGGCGGTCGAGGAGTTCGGGTGTGGCCTTGCCGTCGATGACGCATGGCGTGAGCTCGGCGATGGTCTTGCTCGACAGGCCGGCGGTGAACAGCTCTCGGACCAGGAGAATCCGGGCGACCGCGGTTTCGGGGTAGTGGCGCTGGCCGGTGTTGCTGCGCTCGGCCGTGAGCAGGTTCTGCTCCTCGTAGTACCGCAGGGCCCGGGTGCTGACGCCTGTGCGGCGGGCGAGTTCCCCAATGCGCATTCCGAGCTCCATGTGATCTAAACCACAACGACTTGCCTTTGACGTCGACGTCAAGTTTTAGCGTAGCTGACATGACTCCGGGAGTTTCGCCCGATATGTCACGGATCAACGCCGGACGCATCCTCAACCTCAAGATCACCTGACCCGCCACCCGCACCACATCGGAAAGAAGCACGCACGTGACCACCCACCAGGCGACCGGCCTCACCGGCCCCGCTCCCACCCCGACCGTGACGGTCAAGCCGATCGTGCTGCCCGCCCCCCAGCGCGGCCAGGACCTGCACGTACGCGTTTCCGCACCGCTCACTGGCACACGCCTGCCGATCGTGCTCTTCGCACACGGATTCGGGTCCGACCTGGACGGCTACGCACCGCTGGTCGACCACTGGGCCTCTCATGGCTTCGTGGTGATCCAAGCCACGCATCTCGACTCCGAGCGGGTCGCCATCGCCGCGGACGACTCCCGCAGGCCCCACCTGTGGCGCTACCGCGTGCAGGACATGAAGCGCATCCTGGATGAGCTCAAGCCGCTGGAGGCATCCGTGCCCGGCCTGTCCGGCCGGGTCGACCACAGCCGCATCGTCGCGGCGGGCCACTCCTTCGGAGGCCAGACCGCGGGCATCCTGGTAGGTCTGCGCGTCACCGACCCCCAGACCGGCACCGCCGATGACCTGTCCGACTCCCGGGTCATGGCCAGCATCCAACTGGCCACGGCCGGCAAGGGCGGCGACGAACTGACCCCTTTCGCCCACGAGAACCTTCCCTGGCTCCGCGACCAGGACTTCTCTCACATCACCGCCCCCGGACTGGTGGTCGCCGGCGACAAGGACGATCTCCCGCTCACCACCCGAGGACCCGCCTGGACAAGCGACCCCTACACCCTCAGCCGCGGCAACAAGAGCCTGCTCACCGTCTACGGCGGCGAGCACTTCCTTGGCGGCATCTCCGGCTACCGGGCAGCAGAGACCACCGACGAGGACCCCAGCCGCGTCGCCCTCGTCCAGCAGGTCACCCTCGCCTACCTACGCCACATCACCGGCATCGACCACACCGACTGGCAGATGGCCCGGTCCGCCCTCGCCGAGGCCCACGCGCTGGGGCGGCTGGACAGCAAGTGACCCTCGGCGGTTGAAATAACACGCCTTCGGCCGCCCAGCGACCCCCCGTAGGATCAACGCGGGCCGGCACTAGTGAACGCGTGGGGTGAGGTCGTTGGCGCCCCAGCCGATGGGCGAGGGGTCGAGCACTCCGCGCCCGTTCGGCGGGCAGACGCGCGCGTGGCCACCGGAAAGCCGTTGCCCGTGGCGAAGGCGTAGAAGGCGCCGCCGACCTCGATGAAGCTCGGGTCGGCGAAGTCGCGGTCGAGACCGAGCGAGATCGAACTCGCCGTGGCGCCGGCCGGCCCACAGCGGCGCACGTGATCGTCATCAGCACGACGACGAGCATTCGCAGACCGGCTCGCAGGACGGATCTCATGGGCGGCCACACTAGTGAAGGCGCGGGGCGGGGCACATCAACCCGTCGTTGTATCTCGGGTAGACCAGGGTTGTACGTGCCCCTCGTGCGCAGCCGATGGGAACCGGCAGGGGTGACCGGACGCGGCGAAAGGGACGTGGCTGATATCCGTCCAGCGCGTGACATCTGGCGGTCAGAGCGGAGGCTGCGTGAGACGAGCTCGCAGCCCCATCACCTGCACAGGCCGGGGCGGGTCATCGGCGGACGCGATAGCGCAGGTGTGTGGCTTCCCGGCCCCGGATGACCCGGAGGGTCTCCAGCTCGACGTGCTCCGCCGCGAGATGTTCGAAGAGCCGGCGGCCCGCACCGAGCAGGACCGGGACCAGGTGGATCTGTATCTCGTCCAGAAGCCCCGCCCGTAGGCAACGAGAGGCGGTGCCTACGCCGTGGACCAGGACGTTCTTCTCGCCGGCCGCCTCCTTGGCCCGACGCACAGCCTCCTTGAGATCGCTCAGGTAAGTGACGGCGGGCCAGTGCGCGTATGCGGGGGCGGGCTGATGGCGGCTGAGGATGAAGATGGGCACGCCGTCGTGATGGTCGCCGCCCCAGCCTTCGGCCGGTTCGAAGGTCCCGCGGCCGGCGATCACCGCTCCGGTGGAGAGGAAGTCGTCAAGGACCTCGCGGTCGCCGTCGTCGAGCTGTTCGGCCTCAACGCCTCCGGACCAGTCGTGGAGACGCTCTCCGCCGTCCCCCAGCCCATTGCCTGGCCCTTCGTTGGGGCCGGCGACGTAGCCGTCGAGTGACATGGACATATACAGCACGGTCGAAGACATGACGGATGTTCTCCTTCATTCGACGTTGTCAAGTGCTGCCCGGCTCGGCGCGAGGGGCCAAGGCCACCCGAAGGAATAACGTCCAGATCCATGGATGCCGTTTTCGCCAGGCATGGCGACACTAATCGGATACGTAGTCAAAGCGATTGAGAATTCTTGCGCCAGAGCGCAATAATTTTGCATGCCCGAACCGGTGCCTCTCCGGCTGGACGACATCGACGCGCACCTGCTCGACCTGCTGCAGCACAATGCCGACCGCACCCTGTTCGACCTCGGCGAGCAGGTGGGGTTGTCGCCGAGTGCCGTCCAGCGGAGGATCGCCCGCTACCGCAGGGACGGGCTCATCACCCGGCAGGTCGCCGTCCTGGACCCGCATCGTCTCGGCTCCGCCGTGCTGGCCGTGGTCCTGGTGACCCTCGTCCAGGAGTCATTCGAGCACCACCACGCCTTCGCCGACCGCATGAGCTCCGACCCGCAGGTCCAGCAGTGTCACCGGGTCGCGGGACCGTGGGACTACGTGGTCGTCCTGACGGCCAGGAGCATGCGCGAATGCAGCCGGCTGGGGGATCGCCTGTTCAAGAGCGACGACAACATCAGGCGTTACGAGACCCTTCTGGTGTTCGACACCATCAAGGCCGACCTCACCTTCTCCCTGTCCGAACCGCGGCACGAGGGGTAGACGGCCCGGCGACCGTGACCCAGGCGGCGCATGGGGGAGTCTTCACCGGGTAGTCCGCACGTTATGTCCGCTTCGGAGAATTATCGGGGTTGGTTGCTGGCCGGCCGCTACCGGCTGCAGACCGAGCTCGGCCGGGGCGGCATGGGCAGAGTCTGGCGCGGCCACGACGAGCTGCTCGATCGCCCGGTCGCCGTCAAGGAGCTCACGCTGGACCAGCAGCCGCCGTGCGAACGTGCGGCGATGCTGCGCCGCACGATGAGCGAGGCCCGGCTGGCCGCCCGGTTGTCCCATCCCCACATCGCGGCCGTCTACGACGTGGTGGAGGCCGACGAGCGGCCGTGGATCGTGCTGCAGTTGGTCCGCGCCCCCACCCTCGCCGACGTGCTGGCCGCACGAGGACCCCTGCCGCCCGCCACCGTGGCCGGGATCGGCCTTCAGGTGCTGGAGGCGTTGCGGGTGGCACACGCCGCCGGCATCGTGCACCGCGACGTGAAGCCCGCCAACATCCTCATGGACGACGGCGGCCGGCACGCGGTGCTGACCGACTTCGGCCTGGCCACCAGCCTGGAGCAGCCGGCCGACCTGGGGTTCACCGAGACGGGGATCGTGGTCGGCACCCCGGCCTACATCGCCCCCGAACGCGGCCACGGCGCGGCCGCGATGGCCGCGAGCGATCTGTGGTCGCTGGGCGTCACGCTGTACGCCGCGGTCGAGGGTCGCTGCCCGTTCGGGCAGGGCAACGCCCTGGGCATCATCAGCGCCGTCCTCACCGCCGACCCGGCCCCCTTCGAACTCGCCGGCCCGCTGGCGCCCCTCATCACCGGCCTGCTGGCCAAGGACCCGGCCCGCCGCACCGGCATCGACGAGGCCCGGCGGCAGCTGCATCGCGTCGCCGTCCCGTCCATCGAGCAACTTCCGGTCACCGGCGCCATGGCGTCGGTGCCGAGCACACCCGCGCCGCCGCCCGATCCCGCCGGCCAAGCCTCCGGAACGAGCCGGCCCGCCGCCGATCCGGCCGGGCGCCGGTCGCCGCGCTCGATGGCCTCGAAGAGGTCCTTGGTGGCATGGCGGCTCGGGACCAGGTCCACGCGGCCCGCAGCGGCGGTGACCGTGTTGATCGCCGGTGCGCTGGCGGCCACCGCCTGGTCAGGCCAGTCCGCCGCCGAGCGGCCTCACGCCGACCCGCCTGCCACTACGGCCCCGGCCTCTCCCTCCGCGAGCCTGCAGGTAGAGCCCGTGTCCGTCGAACGCGGCACTTCGGCCACCCGGCACCAGGCCGACCGGCCCGCCCGCGGCCCGGCGGCGGCGGATTCCGTGCCGCCGGGTCCGGCGAAGAAGACCGCGGGCAAGGGCAAACACGGGCACAAGCTCCACCCGCCCGGCAAAGGCGGCGGCAAGGGGCACAAATGATCAGGTCGTAGCCGCATCGGCGACACGACGTACACCGCTGTTACTTGACGGCGCCGCCGGTGATCCCGGAGATGATCTTCCGCTGGGCGACGGCGAAGACGATCAGCAGCGGCAGGCTCATGAGGATGACGTAGGCGAAGATCAGGTGCCAGTTGTTGAGATAGAGGCCGGCGTTGGCGACCTGGAACAGGTTCAGCGGCAGGGTGTCGAGGCGGCCGCCGACGACGAAGAAGGCGTAGAAGACGTCGTTCCACACGTACAGGCAGATGAGGATGGTCGCGGTGGCCAGCACCGGCCGCAGCAGGGGCAGGATGACCGTGACGAACACCCGGACCGGACCCGCTCCGTCCATGCGGGCCGCCTCCTCGATCGACACCGGCACGGTGCGGACGAAGCCGGTGACGAAGAAGATGACGGTGGACATGTAGATGCCGGCGTAGACGCCGATCATGCCCACGGGGCTGCCTGCCAGGCCGAGCTGGCGCAGCAGGAGCACGATGGTGACGACGGCGGGCGGGAGCACGATCCCGCTGATGGCCAGCGCGTACAGCACGGCGTTGAGCCTGCTGGCCCGGCGGGCGAGGATCCAGGAGGCCATGGAGCCGACCGTGAGCACCAGCGCGACCGAGGGCACGACGATGAGCAGGCTGCCGAGGAAGGCCGAGGGGACCTCGCCCTGCTGCCAGACCTGAACGAGGTTCTCCCAGAGCTGCCAGCGCGACGGCAGGGACAGGTCCGGCGACAGCGCCTCGCTCTGCGACTTGGCGGCGGTGACGACGACCAGCCACAACGGCACGCCCATGACGGGCACGGCGAGCGCGACGACGGCGAAGGGACGTAGCCGGGCGGCGAGACCGCGGGGCCGGTGCAGCGGGGCGCGGCGGTGAGCGCGGGCGCCGAAGGCGGGGACGGTCACAGGATCTCCTCCCTCTTGCGCAGGATGTAGATGACGGGGACGGCCAGCAGGGCGACCACCACGAACAGCACCAGGCTCATGGCGGTGGCCTGGGCGAACAGTCCCTGGCCGAAGGTGCGGTAGATGAAGATGTTGAGGATCTCGGTGCTGCGGGCGGGTCCGCCGCCGGTGAGCGCCTGGACGATGTCGAAGCCGTTCATGGAGCCGAGCAGCGCGGTGGCGACGTTGAAGGTGATGGCGGGAGCCAGGAGGGGGAAGCGGACCGACCAGAACGCCTGCCGGCCGGTGGCGCCGTCGATGCGGGCGGCCTCGGTGACGTCCTGCGGGATGGTCTTGAGCCCGGCCAGGTAGATGAGCATGGACAAGCCCATCCACTTCCAGGCGTGGATGACCGCGGCCAGCGGGAGGGTCCAGGTGGTGCTGCCCAGCCAGGCGATGCTCACCGGCTCCCCGGTCAGGGCCGAAAGCAGGTCGTTGAGGCTGCCGTCCGGCTTGAGCAGGGCCTGGAAGACGTAGCCGACGGCCAGGGCGGACATCAGCACCGGGATGAGGAAGACCAGGCGGGCGGTGCGGTTCAGCCAGGTGTCCTTCTCCAGCAGGACGGCCAGGCCGAAGCCGAACAGGTTCTGCAGCAGCGCCACCAGCGCGGCGTAGATGACGGTGATGCGCAGGGCGCTGAACAGCGTGCCGTCCGACAGCAGGTAGCTGAGGTTGTCGAAGCCCACGGGCCGGATGCCGCTCTTGAAGCTGGACCAGTCGGTGAAGGCGTAGATGAAGTTGAACAGCGTCGGCAGGAAGAAGAACACGAACAGGATCGCGAAAGCCGGCGCGAGGAACCACATCGGGTGGGTGCGGTTGCGCCCGGCCGTCACGGGCGGGCGCCGCTTGGCCGGCGCTCGGCGTTCGTCGGACGGGCGGGTGAGCGTCTCCTGACCGGTCGGCACGAGCGGCTCCTTGATCGGTGGGATGGGGCGGGGGCGGGAGGCCGGGCGGCCTCCCGCCGGGCGGGTTGGATCAGAAGCCGGTGGCCCCGGCCGCCTTGGCGAGCTGGGCGAACTGCTTCTGGGTGGCGGCGGCCACCTGCTCGGGGGTCAGGCTGCCGGTGATCATGTCGGCCAGGTTCAGGTAGAGGTCGGGGTTGGCCACGGCGAGCGCCTGCATGGAGCCGACGGACTTGCCGAGCGAGGCGTGCACGTCCAGCAGCGCCTGCGGCACGCCTGCGGGGGTGGGCACGTCGGACCGGAGGGAGACGGTCTTGCGGTCGGCGGCGAAACCGGCGTAGCCGGGACCCATCCAGTAGGCCAGGAGCTGGCGGGCGGCGGCCTCACGCTTCGCGTCGCCGGTCCGGAAGGCGACCAGCGCGTTGGACTGGTCAGGGATGAACGTGCCCACGTTGCCGGACGGCGAGATGGGGAAGAAGCCGATCTTCTTGTCCAGCTCCGCGGTGTCGGCCTTGGCCTGGAGCTGGCCGAAGAACGAGTTCACCTGGACGGCCATGGCGGCCTTGCCGGACAGCAGCGCGTCGCCCTGGTCCTCGAAGGTGGCGGTCTTGATGTCGGCGTTGAACAGGCCCTCGTCGATCAGCGCCCGGTACTTCTTGATCGAGTCCAGGACGGTCTTGTCCTCGAAGGTCTCCTTGCCGGTGTTGATCCGGTCCCACAGCCCGTCGCGGGCGGCGTCGGCGAGCTGGACCTGCACCCACCACTGGGTGCCCCACTTGTCGCCGGCCATCTCGAAGAACGGGGTGACGCCCTTGCCCTTGAGCGTGCGCGCGGCCTCGATCAGCTCGTCGAAGTTCTTCGGCGGTGCGGTCAGGCCGTTGGCCGCGAAGACCTCCTTGTTGTAGTAGACGCCCTCGACGGCCGGGCTGGTGACGAGCGCGGCGTAGCGGGTCTTGTCCAGCAGGCCGGTGATGTCGCGCAACTCGGGTGCGAGCGTGGAGATCCAGGGCGCGCCGTCGAGCGGCTGGAGGTTGGTGCGGGCGTTGAGCGCGGTGAGCATCGACGCCGTGGGCTGCCAGAACGCCAGGTCGGGCTTGTCGCCGGTGGCCACCTTGGTCTGGACGCTCTGCTCGTACGGGTCGGGGATGGTGACGATCTCGACCTTGGCACCGGTGGCCTGGGTGAAGGCGTCGGTGACGGCCTTGGGCATGGTGTTGCTGTTCTGGGCGGCCCAGATGGTGAGGGTCGTGCCCTCCAGGCGCTCGGTGGGCGCGGGCCAGGCGGCGGGGGAGCTGCCGGCGGCGGGCGTGGCGGGCCCGGCGGAGGGATCGCTGCAGGCCGCGACCGCCAGAGTGACGGTGATCGCGACGGCGGCACACTTGACAAGCTTCACAGTGGGATTCCTTTTATGCATTTTAAGCCACCTATCGTGTCGAATGTCCCGTTTGGGGGGTTAGCGGGGACGAAGGTGCAGGATGCGGGCGGTAGGGGCGGGGAGCGACGTAGTGACGGTGAGTTCTGCGGTCCGGGGGTTCCAGGAGTGCGTCCAGCCCCCCGCTGCCGCGGGGTAGGCGATCTCCACGCTCAGGTCGCGCCCGGACAGGTGGGGAAGGGAGAGCACGGTGTTGTCGGCGGCTCCGGGCCGGCGCCAGATCCCCACGTGGGTGGACTCCCCGGCGCGCAGGCCGAGGGCGAGCCAGGGGTCGTCCCAGCCGGGCAGGCCGAGCGGCCAGCACGGCGTGGCACCCAGGAGGCCGGGGCGGAGGCCCTGGTGCAGCCGGACGCCCTCCCGGACCAGGTCGAGCTGGGCGTCGTTCATCCGGTTCAGGTTGCCGGACAGGTAGAGGCGGCCCAGGATGCCGGTGGACATGGTGAAGGCGATCTCCTCGTCCGTCATCCCGGGCTGCGGGTAGGCCCAGTTGGCGGCCTGCTCGGGCAGCATGGACAGCGGCGCGGCGACCGCGATCGGCGGGTAGCGCAGGAAGTCCTGCTGGTCGCTGGTGGACTGCAACTGCAGGCGCGAGAGCATCGCGTAGTCCATGCGCATCGCGCCGGATCCGCAGTTCTCCAGCACCAGGTGCGGATGCCGGTCCAGGACGCCGTCCAGCCAGGCCAGGTGGGCCCGGTTGTGCGCGAGCAGCCCGGCGCCGACGCTGGTGGCGTCGAGGTCGGTGCCCGCGCCGGGGTTGATGTTGTAGTCCAGCTTGAAGTAGCCGACGCCCAGCTCCTCCACCAGCCGGTCCACCACCTGGTCCAGATGCGCGACGGCGGCGGGGTGGCGCAGGTCCAGGTGGTAGCGGCCGTGCTCGGCGACCCGCTCGCCGGCGCGCTGGAGGAACGCCTCGGCGGGCAGTTTGTCGGCCATCGGGCTGCGGACGCCGATCACCTCCGGCTCCAGCCACAGGCCGGGCGTCATGCCGCGGGCGGTGATGCGGGCGAGCACCTCCTCCAGGCCGCGCGGGAAGCGGGTCTGGGAGGGCAGCCACTCGCCCACGCTGTCCCACCAGTCGCCACCGTCGTCGTACCAGCCGGCGTCGACGCAGAAGATCTCCGCGCCGGTCGCGGCGGCGGCGTCGATCAGCGGCAGCAGCTTGTCCGTCGTCGGGTCGCCCATCAGCGTGTTCATGTAGTCGTTGAACACGACGGGCAGCGCGGGGCGGTCGGGGTGGGGGCGCAGCAGCCCGCGGCGGTGCGCGGTCAGCGCCGCCGCCGCGCCCGCCACGCCGTCCGCCGAGACGGCGATCGAGACGGGCACGGTCGTGAACGACTCACCGGGCGCGAGCAGCTCGTTCCACTGGTGGTCGATGTCGGTCGGCCCGGACAGGGAGACGTACGCGCCGTCCAGCCGGTCGCCGGCCTCCCACCGCCACGGGCCGTTGTGCTCGATCTGCCACAACCACGTCTGGCCGGTACGCCCGTCGGTCAGGCCGCCCATCGGCACGTGCCGCCCGCTCGACCAGGTGCCCGAGCTGGTGAGCGCGAACGCGCCCCGCCCGTGCTGGCCGTGCTCGGCCAGGCCGAGGTCGGCGACGTGATCGCTGAGCGGCTGCCGGACCCAGCGGCTCTCGCCCAGCCACTCGCTGGCGGCGTGCAGCACGTCCAGCTCGCGCACCGGCCGCCCGAGGAAGCCGGCGGCGAAGGAGGTGACGGCCAGGAGCAGCACCGGCCGGTCGCCCAGGTTGGTCACCCGGACCGACGCCTGCACGGCCGCCACCCCGTCACGGGAACGCAGCGTCTGCTCCACGCCCAGCCCGGAGACCTCGTCCCGCATCCGGATGCGCAACTCGTGCCAGCCGCCGGCGGTCGACTGCTCGGCGCCCGTGTAGCGCAGCCGGCTGCCCACCGCCGTCTCCGACAACCGCTGGGAGACCTGGGACCGGCCCTCGCCCGGCACCAGCACCTCCACCAGCGGCTGCGACACCCGCGCCGGCGCGGCGGACGGTCCCGCCGACAGTTCGCGCAGCGACACGGGACGATCCGGGTGGATCTCCACCACCGCCACGAGGCCGGAATGGCCCCAGCGCAGGGTTTCAACGACGTCAGCAGGCATCAAGATCTCTCTTCCCCGAGGTGGGACGCACTCGGGGTGTCCAGGGCGTACACCTCTGCCCGAGCGGCGACCATCGTCATGTGACCGGTCACATTCATCTGAGCGCTAGTGTGAGCGGTCACATCCTGCTGAGGGAAGACCTCTTTGCGTGATTGTTACCTTCAGGTTTCAGAACGCGGCGGGCTCACGCGCCACCAAGGTTCAGGAATGCGGCGGAGGCGCGGCGGGCTCACGCGCCACCAAGGTTCAGGAATGCGGCGGAGGCGCGGTGGGCTCACGCGCCACCAAGGTTCAGGAATGCGGCGGAGGCGCGGTGGACTCGCGCACCACCAGGCTCGGCAGCACCAGGGCCGGCTCAGGCTGGGCCTGCCCCGTCAGCTCCGCGACCGCCGCGTGGAAACAGGCCCGCCCCAGCCCCGCGAAATCCATCCGCACGGTCGTCAGCGCGGGTGTCCAGTAGGCCGAGCCGGGGATGTCGTCGAAGCCGACGACGCTCACGTCGCCGGGGACGTCCTTGCCCGCGTCGTACAGCGCCCGGCGCACTCCCTGGGCGATGTCGTCGTTGCCGCACAGGATCGCGGTGACGTCCGGCTCCGCCGCCAGTCGTTGTCCGGCCCGGTAGGCCGAGCCGATGTCCCAGCCGCATCCCAAGACCTCGGGGACCTCCGCGCCGGCCTGCCGCAGCGCGTCGCGCCAGCCGCCGAGCCGCCCGCTGGAGCCGCCCTCCGACGGGATCGCGACGTGGTGCACCGTGCGATGGCCCAGCTCCAGCAGGTGCCCGGTGGCGTCGGCCGCGGCGCTCCGCTCGTCCAGCGCGATCGCGATGCGCCCCCGGTCGGGCGCGGCCGGCTCGGCGGCGGCGACGGCGGGCACCTGCTCCGGCAGCGCCTCCAGCACCGCGACGCCCATCGGGTCGAACGCGATCACCACCACGCCCCCGGCGCTGGCGTCGCTCACGTAGTCGACGGTCTGCTTCACCTCGGCGGGCTCGGCCGACTCCACCACCCGGATGCCCATGGCCATCCCGGCGGCGCGGGCGGCCTCCTCGATCCCTTGGAGGGTGGCGGCGTAGCCGTACAGGACGGTGTTGGAGGTCACCACGGTGATGCCGCGGCCGCGGCCCAGGCTGAGCGCGCGGGCGGCCCGGCTGGGCCGGAACCCGAGCTGCTCGATGGCCGCCTGCACGGCGGTGCGCGTTTCCGGCCGGACCCGCGGCGACTCGTTGAGCACGCGGGAGACGGTCTGGTAGGACACCCCGGCGGCGGCGGCGACGTCTCGGATGCTGGGCACGGCCCCAACGCGGGCGGTGGAGCGAGACGCGCGTCGAGGAGTCGAGGTCACCGTCCCATGGTAGGCCCGGCCCCAGGTAACGAAATGACAACAGCCCCTTTACCCGGCCCCGGGTAACAGTCACACTCCGCATTTGTGACCGGTCACATTTTGCTGATACCCCCGCCCCCGTCACCCGTCAGGAGACAACCGCCTTGTTATCCAGACGCGCACAACTGATCGCCGCCGTCGCCATGCTGCTCGCGTGCTCGTTGCCGGCCACACCCGCGTCCGCCGCCCCCGCGCTCACCGTCGACCTGGCCGCCGGCACCGGAGCGCTGAAGTACGGCGCGACCGGATTCCTCTACGGCCTCGGCGATGACGGCGTCCCCACCGACACCATGCTGGCCGCGCTCAAGCCGCAGGTCACCGCGCAGAAGGCGCCCGACGGGCTGCAGCACCCCAACGGGGACGCGCTGCGGATCGCCGACCAGTTCAAGCGCACCGGCGGTCGCGATATCCAGATCTACCTGCAGGACGTCTACAAACAGTGGCCGTACGACAACCTGGGCATCAACGACTATCTCGCCAAGATCGACACGATGGTGCGGAAGGTGGTCGCGCACCCCCACCGCGCCTCCTTCGTGTACGTCCCGTTCAACGAGCCGGACGCGATCTGGTACGGGGGCGACTTCACCCGATTCCTCGGCGACTGGCGCCTGACCTACCAGAAGATCCGCTCGATCGACCCGCAGGCGCGCATCGCCGGTCCGAACATCTCCCGCTACAACTCCGGGCAGCTGCGCTCGTTCCTCACCTATGCCCGCGACAACAACGTGCTGCCCCAGGCCACCACCTGGCACGAGCTCGGCGACGACTTCTTCACCGGCTGGTACGACCACTACAACGACTACCGGGCCATCGAGGCGAGCCTTGGTGTCAGCCCGCGGCCCATCGTGATCAACGAGTACGGCCGGTTCTCCGGGGACCTCGGCGTCCCGGGCAACCTGGTGCAGTTCGTCACCAGGTTCGAGAACAGCAAGGTCGACGCCTGCCTGGCCTACTGGACGACCGCGGGCTCGCTGAACGACCTGGTCACCCAGAACAACCGGGCCACCGGCGGCTGGTGGTTGTACAAGTGGTACGGCGAGCTGACCGGGCACACCGTCCGGGTCACCCCGCCCTCCCAGAACGGCCCGCTGCAGGGCCTGGCATCGCTGGACGCGGGCCGGAAGCAGGCGCGCGTGATCTTCGGCGGCAACCTCGACGTCAACGGCACCTACGCCGCCGACCTCGTGGTGCGCGGGCTCGGCTCGGCCGCCTACCTGGGCAACCGCGTCCATGTGACCGTGTGGGGCGTGAACAGCTCCGGCCTGGCCCCCTCCACCGGTCCCTCCCGGGTGCACGAAGGGGACTACCCGGTCGTCGACGGTCAGTTCACCGTGCCGCTGACCGGCCTCAACGGCTCGGCCGCGTACCAGATGATCGTCACGCCGGACAAGGACCTGTCACCGGTCGCCTCGGCCACGCGCTACGAGGCCGAGTACGCGGCGCTCGGGGGCACGGCGGCCGTGACCTACGGCGCGGGCACCGGCTACTCCGGCACCTCCTTCGCCGAGGGCTACGGCGGCAGTGCCGACGCGAGCACCAGATTCGTGGTGACCGCACCCGACAACGGCTACTACAACGTGGCGCTGCGCTACTCCGCAGGCCCCTTCGGCGGCGCGCCCGCGGACCGGTCGATCCGGCTCCGGCTCAACGGCTCGCCGCTCACCGACCTCGCGCTGCCCGGCACGCCCACCTGGGACGCCTGGAACACCGTCACCCGGAAGGTCTACCTGGCGGCGGGCGTCAACCGGATCGCGGTCGAGGCCTACACCGGCGACGACCGGGACGCGGTCAACGTCGACTACATCGACGTCACCCCGACCAGCGGCACCGTGACCGCCTACGAGGCCGAGAGCGCCGCCAACACCCGCGGCGGCACCGCCGCGACCGGCGCCAACGGCGCCGCGTCCGGCGGCTCATACGTCGGCTGGGTCGGCGCCGGTGCCGCCAACACCCTGCAGTTCAACAACGTCACGGCGCCGGCCGCGGGCCGCTATCGCATGGTGGTCACCTACGCCAACGGCGAACTCGGTGAGGGGGCGACCAACTACAACAACAACATCGTCGACCGGTACGCCGACATCAGCGTCAACGGCGGGACCGCCCAGCGGGTCTTCTTCCGCAACACCCTGGGCTGGTCCAACTTCCGGACCACCGTGGTGGACGTGGACCTGCGGGCCGGCGGCAACACGATCAGGTTCGGCAACGCCTCGGCGGGCTTCGCGCCCGACCTGGACCGGATCCAGATCGCCGCGGCCCTCGGCTGAACCGGCGGCGGTGCGGGCGTGCCGTACGCGGCGGCGCGCCCGCACCGGTCGCGAAGAACCAGACCCGTCGGCGGCGGCGCGCCCGCACCGGTCGCGAAGACCCGGACCAGCACGCCGGTGATCGCGAGGCTCAGAACTCCAGGCGGTACATGACGGCCATGCGCCGCATGAAGGGCAGCTTCCGGGCGATCCGGACCATGGCCCGGTGTGCCGCGCGGAGGTGCTCGTAGCCCTGGAGGTCGAAGGCGCTGACGGTGTCGGTGCAGCGCAGGCGGGGGTGGATCGAGACGAGCTCGTCCGCGCCGTCGACGCCCCAGTACAGGGTGGCCTTGGCGACCTGGACCGGCTTGTTGATCTTCTGCATCTTGATGCCGCGGGTGCTGAAGGCGTCGAAGACGAGCTGGCCGGAGGGGAAGCGCTCGACGACGCGCCGCAGCAGTTCGCGGCCTTCCTCCTGATGCAGGTACATGGTCAGCCCTTCGGCCACGACGAGCACCGGCAGGTCGCCGGGGACCTGATCCAGCCAGGTGGGCGGAGTGACCGAGGAGGCGATCAGTTCGTAGCCGGCGCGTTCGGGGAAGAGCTTGCGGCGCAGCTCGACGACGTCGGGGTAGTCCACGTCGTACCAGCGCACCGACGGCCCCGGGTCGACCCGGTAGACGCGGGTGTCCATGCCGCAGCCGAGGTGGAGCACGACGGCCTCGGGATGGGCCTGGAGGAACTCCCGGGTCCAGGTGTCGAAGTGCAGGCTGCGGATCGCCACCGTGGCCGCGTCGCCGGGCTTGATGCCGACCTTGGTGAAGTCGAAGTCGATCTTGCCGAGTACGTCCAGGGCCATCGTGTCGTGCAGGACCGAGTCGGGGGACTGGGCGTCGGCGGCCTTGGCGTACAGAGTGGCCAGCATGGTGGCGGGCGCGCCGGTGAGATCGATCTTCTCCATGGGCACACGTTACGCTCGAAGCAGGTCAAAACCGCGCCATTTCGGCTGCCGGCGGTGGCGGGACCGGGCGCGGCCCCACCAGGTGCCGGCGTGCGGTCAGGCGTCCCAGGTGACCGGGAGGCTCTTGACCCCGTAGATGTCCGCGGTCTCGGGGCGCAGGGCGACCTCGTCGGCCGGGACGGCCAGCCGCAGGGTGGGGAAGCGGTTGAGCAGCGCGGGGAGTGCGACGCGCAGCTCGACGCGGGCCAGCTGCTGGCCCAGGCACTGGTGGATGCCGTGGCTGAAGGCCAGGTGCCCGCCGTCTTGCCTGGCGAGGTCGAGCGCGTGCGGGTTGGTGAAGCGCTCGGGGTCGCGGTTGGCGGTGCTGAGAGACAGGATGACCGTCGTGCCGGCCTTGATGGTCTGGCCGCCGAGCTCGATGTCCTCCAGCGCCGTCCGCATGAACTGCTTGGCGACGCTCAGATACCGCAGCAGCTCCTCCACGGCCTTGTCGGTGAGCGCGGGGTTGTCGCGCAGCGCGGCCATCTGCTCGGGGTTTTGCAGCAGTGCGAAGGTGCCCAGGGCCAGCATGTTCGCGGTGGTGTCGAATCCGGCCGACAGCAGGATCAGGGCCATGCCCTTGAGCTCCTCGTCGGTCAGGTCGCCGTCGGTCAGGTCGCTGAGCAGGTCGTCGGTGGGGTTGGCGCGCTTGGCGGCCACCAGCTCGGCGAGGTAGCTCTGGGTCGCGATGTAGGCCGCGATCAGTTCGTCGTCGCCGACCTCGCCGCCGAGGAACTTGTCGATGTTGTCCTGGAAGGAGCCCCGGTCCTCGTACGGGACGCCCAGCAGCTCACAGATGATGATGGCGGGGATGGGCTTGGCGAAGGCGGTGACCAGGTCGGCTGACGGGCCGGCCTTGTCCATCGCGTCCAGGTGCTCGGCGGTGACCTGCTCGACCCGCTCGGTGAGCAGCCGCATCCGCCGGACGGTGAACTTGCCCACCAGCGGCTTGCGGTAGCGGCCGTGCTGCGGCTCGTCCATCAGCAGGAACTCACCGGGCGGCGCCGCAGGCACCTCGATGTCACCGTAGTCGACCAGCGGGTGGTGGCGCATGAACTCCCTGCGCGAGCTGAAGCGCGGGTCGGCCAGCACCGACCGGACCAGGTCATAGCCGGTGACCAGCCAGCCCTGATGCCCGCCGGGGAAGGGGAAGCGGCTGATCGGGCCGTGCTCGCGGGCCTCGGTCAGCTCCTTGGGCGGGTCGAAGGGACAGCCGGACTGACGCGCGGTCGGCATCGTCTCGACGGTGTAAACCATGATCATTCTCCTCGGACTAAAGCTCGGAAGCTGCGGGTATCTTCTTGCGGGGCGCTCTGCTCCACGCCGATCTGCACCAGGGCGGACTCGATCAACACGGCCTGGCTAGGAGATCTTGCGGCGGTAGGTCCTCATGGCGAAGGCGTAGGCGACGACGAGGATGCCGGCACACCATCCCAGGGCGATCCAGATGTCGGTGCCTACCGGCTGCTGGGTGAACAGGTCGCGGATGGCGTTGACGATGGAGGTCACCGGCTGGTTCTCGGCGAAGAAGCGCACCGGGCCGGGCATCGTGTCGGTGGGCACGAAGGCCGAGCTGAGGAACGGCAGGAAGATCAGCGGGTAGGAGAACACGCTCGCGCCTTCCACCGTCTTGGCCGTAAGACCGGGGATGATGGCGATCCAGGTCAGCGCCAGGGTGAACAGGATCAGGATGCCGGCGACCGCGAACCACGTCTGCACCGGCGCCGAGGAGCGGAAGCCCATCAGCAGGGCGACGAGCACGACGACCACGAGCGAGATCGAGTTGGCGATCAGCGAGGTCAGCACATGGGCCCACAACACCGACGAGCGCGCGGTCGGCATGGACTGGAAGCGCTCGAAGATGCCGCTCTTCATGTCCGTGAAGAGCCGGAACGCGGTGTAGGCGATGCCCGAGGCGACCGTGATGAGCAGAATGCCGGGCAGCATGTAGTTCACATAGGAGACCGACCCGGTGTTGATCGCGCCGCCGAACACGTAGACGAACATCAGCATCATGGCGATCGGCATGATCGCGGTCGTGATGATGGTGTCGGGGCTGCGGCTGATGTGGCGCAGGGATCGTCCCAGCAGGATGGCGGTGTCGCCGAAGAAATGCTTGCTCATCGTGATTCCTGACTTGTCTGTACCGAGATGCGGTGTTCGCCGGTGCTGTCCGTGCCGACGAGGGTGAGGAAGACGTCTTCGAGGGTCGGCTGCTTCTCGACGTATTCGACCTTGGCCGGCGGCAGCAGTTGCTTGAGCTCGGCCAGGGTGCCGTTGACGATGATGCGGCCCTCGTGCAGGATCGCGATCCGGTCGGCGAGGTGTTCGGCCTCGTCCAGGTACTGCGTGGTGAGCAGCACGGTCGTGCCGCCCTCGGCGAGCTTCTTGACGGTCTGCCACACCTCGATGCGCGCCTGGGGGTCGAGGCCGGTGGTCGGCTCGTCGAGGAAGATGACCGGCGGGTCGCCGATGAGGCTCATCGCGATGTCGAGGCGGCGGCGCATGCCACCCGAATACGTCGACGCCTTGCGCGCGCCCGCCTCGGTCAGCGAGAAACGCGCCAGCAGGTCATCGGCGATCTTGCCCGGGTCCTTGAGGTGCCGCAACCGGGCGACCAGCACGAGGTTCTCCCGCCCGCTGAGGATCTCGTCCACGGCGGCGAACTGCCCGGTGAGGCTGATGGACTCCCGTACGTCCGCCGGTCGCGTGGCGACGTCCCGGCCGTTGACGCTGGCCGTGCCCGCGTCGGCCTTGAGCAGCGTGGACAGGATCTTCACGACCGTGGTCTTGCCCGCCCCGTTGGAGCCGAGCAGGGCGAAGATGCTGCCCCGCGCCACGTCGAAGTCCACGCCGCGCAGCACCCGCAGGTCCTTGTAGGACTTCTCCAGGCCCTGCACGCGAATCGCCTGGGCTTGTTGTGTCGTCATCAGAGTGTCCCGTCTTCATTCCTGGTCTCTTCACCGGCGGCGCGCGAGATGGCGCTGGTGAACCGATTGCGCTCGCGGCTGATGTAGCGCCCCATCGAGTAGTTCTGCATGAACGCCTCGACGAACTCCACGGGGTCCTCCCCGAAGATCTCCCGGATCGGGGTCCCGTCCGCCGCGCTCTGCTCGAACAGATCGGCGAGGTCTTCGTACATCGAGGCCGCGTCGGCGCCGTCTCCCGGCCCGAAGTGCATCAGGTACCGCTCCAGCGCTTCGACCGCGATGCGATAGTTCTCGGGAAGCGCCTTGACGCGCGCCTTGTACTGCCGCCAGCGCCTCTTGTCCTCCAGCGGCCCGGTGACCACCTCCAGGAACTGCCGGGCGCGGCTCTTCGACTCGTTCGACTCTGCGTCCATGGCTACTTGCCTCCTTCTCGAAGCTGCTGGAGCCGTTCGGCGAGGAAGCTCCAGGTTCTCCAGAACTCCTCGAGGTACTCCCGTCCCTGAGCGTTCAGGGAGTACATCTTGCGCGGCGGCCCCTTCTCGGACGGGACCTTCTCCACGTCGACGAAGCCGCGCTGCTCGATCCTGACCAGCAGGGCGTAGACGGTGCCCTCGGCGATGTCGGAGAAGCCCTGCTCCCGCAGCCACGCCGTGATCTCGTAGCCGTAGGCGGACCGGCCGGCCAGGATCGCGAGGACGATGCCCTCCAGGGTCCCCTTGAGCATCTCCGTCAGCTGCTTGCGCATGGAACACCTCCCTTCAGCTACTTGGTGTTGCTGACTACCGGTACACAGTAACACTGACTACCAGTATGTAGCAACACCAAGTAGCTAGGGCAAGCCGGGCCCGCGAGCACGAGCCGCCGTCAAGACGATCGCTTGCAGGTGCAAGACGATTACTCATTGGCCATCTCAGGCGCTGAACAACAAAATCGAGTTCTGACCGACTGACGTTCGGGACAGAGCGCACGGCGAATGTCACACTCTGAAACTCGTGCGGCTCTTAGGGAGAGAAGGCCGGTGGGGACGCGGTCCCCACCGGCTTTGACGAAACGGGGAGCGGGCTGATGGCAAGGACAATGCACGAAAGAGGCCGGTCATATCGCGCTGCCTGCCGGAAGATGGTCACGGTGCTGATGGTCGCGGCGTTATCGGTGGTGGCGGCACCGTTCGTCGCGGTGGCCGGCCCGATCCCCGGTGGGCACGCGGAGGTGTTCGTCAACGGGGAGCGGGAGGATGGGGCCGCGGCCGCGTACGTCTGCTTCCGAGCCCCCGCCGTGGTGCGGGCCGGTGATGGGGGCCTGCTGGCCTTCGCCGGAGCGCACCTCGATGATTGCAGCGACTCCAGCCCAGGCGACATCGTGCTGAAGCGGTCTTCTGACGGTGGCAAGCACTGGGGCCCGTTGCAGGTGCTCGCCAGGCACAGCGCGACGCCGCGGGTGTTCGCGCACAATCCCGTGCCGATCGTGGACACCACCACGGACCCGCATCGGATCGTGTTGTTGTACACCGAGAACCATGACCGGGTCCATGTGCGTACCAGCGACGACCACGGCGCCTCGTGGGCGGCCCGGAAGGCGATCACGAAGGAGATCTGGAAGCCCGCCTGGGGAGCCTGGCAGGAAGGGTCGGAGGATTCTCCGGGACAACTCGGCACGGGCCCCGCGCACGGCATCCAGCTCAGCAGGGGCGCCGCCGCCGGCCGGCTGGTGGCGGGCGTCACGGTGCGTGTCGCCCCGGGTATCTACAAGGAATCTCCCCTCGGTGGAGCGCTGATCTACAGCGACGACCACGGCACCACCTGGCGCGCCGGCGCGTCCTCGCACGGTGCCGAGCCCGTGATCGGAGCGCAGGAGCTCAGCCTCTTCGAGCGGAGCGACGGCGGCGTGTTCGTGACGGCCCGCAACGAGGAGGGCAGCACGGCGACGGTGAACAGGGCCGCGTACGCGATCTCTCGTGACCAGGGCAAGACGTTCGAGGCCGACTTCGCGCTGCTCCCGCCGCTGGGGCTGCCCGCCATCGGCACGCAGGCATCCACCCTGGCCATCAGGGCCGAGGACCGCGACGGCTACGACCGGGCGCTGCTGGCCGCCCCGGCCGGCTCCACCCGGGCGGACCTCACCATCCGGTCTTCCTTCGACGGCGGGCTCACCTGGCAGGCACCCCAGGACGGATTCCTGGTCCGCGACGGCATCTCCGCGTACTCGGACCTGATCGACTTGGGCGGCGGAAAGTACGGCGTCATCTACGAGGGCGGAGTCGACGATCAGCACGAATTCGTCAGGTTCGCCACCTTCACCGAGGCCGACCTCGACCTGCCGGACACCCCGGCCGGTCTGACGGCCGATCAGTACACCGGCGCGCTGGCCACCACGGCCCCGGATCAGCTCCACCTCTTCGCCCCCACCCCCGCCGGCGACCTCGGCCACTGGTTCGAGGAGCCCGACGGCACGGTCAAGCGCGGAACCTGGGGCACGGCCGTCGCCGGTGAAACGGTCGCCTACCTCGCCGGTGCGCAGCAGCACGTCCTGGTGCGCGGCACGGACGGGAGCCTGCGGCACCGCTTCTGGGACACGGGCCGCGGCGGGCTGCTCCAGGAGACCTGGCTCCCCGCCGGCACGGTGGCAGGAGCGCCCGCGGCCGTCACGACGCCGGGTCAGCAGCACGCCTTCGTCCGCACGCCGGACGGCCGGTTGCTGCACACCTGGCGGGACGCCGGTACGGAGTCCCGCCGGGAGCAGACCTGGGCGGCGGCGGGCACCGTGGCCGGTGACCCGGTCGCGGTGGCCTTCGGCGACCAGCAGCATGTCTGGGCCAGGGGAACCGATGGCGAACTGCACCACTGGTGGTGGACCAAGGGGCCCGGCGTCCGGCACGAGAGCTGGGCGGGGACCGTGCGCGGCACCCCGTCGGCGTTCGTGCACCGCGGTCAACTGCACGTCTTCGCGGCCGACGCGCAGCAGCGGCTGTCGCACTGGTGGTGGGACTCCGGCACCCAGGTGGTCAAGCGGCAGACGTGGGCCGGCCCGGTCCCGCTGGGCGGACGCCCCTCCGCGTTCGTGCACGGCTCCCAGCAGCACGTCTTCGCCCGCACGACCGGCGACACCCTGGCGCACTGGTGGTGGGATCCCGCCTACGACGAGCCCCGTTACGCCGTGTGGCCTGGGGCGCTGCACTCCGATCCGGTGACGGGCGTGGCCGGTGAAGCGCAGCACGTCTACGGGGCCTCCGCCGGCGGAGGGGTCACCCACTGGTGGTGGGACCGTACCGGCGGCGTCCAGCAGAAGAACTGGGGCGGTCAGCTCGCCTCCGCTCCGGGCTGGTGATCTGACACCGGACCTGCTCGACGAGGTGGGAAATGTACATTCTGGCTATGGACGTGCTGAGCGACGCGGTCACCGCCATGCGCACGGGCAGACCGCACTCGACCCGTCACGAGCTCTACGCGCCCTGGAGCATGGGCTTCCCCCCGATCGAGGGGGGCGGCTTCCACATCGTCCTGCAAGGGTCGTGCTGGCTCATCCCGCCGCGGCCGGAGCCGCCGCTCGCCCTCGGCGCGGGTGATGTGGTGTTCATGCGCGGGCGGCACGCGCACAGCCTGGCCGACAGCCCGTCCACCCCGCTTGAGTCCCGTACCGGTGACGCGCCCTCCGGGCAGGCGCGGGGCGAAGGGTCCGGGGCGGCCGCCATCCTGCTGTGTGGCGCGTACATGCTCGACCAGAACAGGGCGCATCCGCTGATGTCGCACATCCCGCAGATCGTCCACCTGCCGGCGCAGGTCGGGCATCACCCGTCCCTGCGCGCCGCCGTCGACCTGCTGGGCAGTGAGCTCGCGCGGCCACAGCCCGGGGCCGGCGCCATCATCCCCGCGCTGCTCGACACGTTGCTGCTCTACATCCTGCGGGCCTGGATGGAGCGGGAGTCCCAGCAGGGCAGGACGACCGGGTGGATCGCGGCGCTGAACGACTCCTCGATCGCCGAGGCGCTGACCGCGATCCACCACGATCCCGGCCACCCGTGGACGGTCGGGGAACTCGGTGCCCGGGCCGGCCTGTCCCGGGCGGCGTTCGCCCGGAGATTCGCCGTGCTGGTCGGGCAGCCGCCACTCACGTACCTGACGTGGTGGCGGATGACCACGGCCGCCCGGCTGCTGCGCGAGTCGGACGCGCCGCTGCGGATCATCGCCGCCCAGACCGGATACTCCTCGGAGATCGCCTTCGCAGCCGCGTTCAAACGACAACACGGCCGCACCCCGGGGCGCTACCGACGTCACCCCGGGGTGCCGGCGGGCGGCGCGGCGGCTTCCGTTCGTCCTCTTCATCGACTATCGTCGATTGACGATGAATGAAGCGAAGGGACCGCTGCCGCGCGCGGCGGCCGAGGAGTATGCGAGCTGGTTCAAGGCCCTGGCCGACGCCACCCGCATCCAGATCGTGTCGCTGCTGGCCCGGCGCCGCGCGCCGATGAGCGTGGGCGAGATCGTGACCGCGTCAGGGGTGGGCCAGTCCACCGTCTCGCACCACCTGAAGATCCTGGCGGAGGTGCGGTTCGTGCTGGTCGAGAAACAGGGCACCGCCGGCCTGTACCGCATCAACGAGGCGTGCGTGAGCTGTTTCCCGACCGCCGCCGACGTGGTCATGGGCCATCCCGTCCCGGCCGCGCCCACCTGCGAGTGAAGGAGCACCGCCATGGCGCATGACGAGATCATCGACCATTACTCCGCACCGGCCCGGCCCGCCTCCGCCGGCCATGGCGTGCACTCGGCGATCGTCCAGGCCGCCGAGCCCGCCGGGCCGGGGGTGGAGATCCGGCCGATGCGCGAGGCCGACGCCGAGCAGGTGCTGGCCATCTATCAGGCCGGGCTGGACACCGGGCAGGCCAGCTTCGAGACCGTCGCCCCGAGCTGGGCCGGCTTCACCGCGGCCCGGCTGCCGGACCTGCGTTACGTGGCCTGCGACACCGGCTCGGGCCAGGTGCTGGGCTGGGTGGCCGCCTCGGCGGTCTCCACCCGGTCCGTCTACGCCGGAGTCGTCGAGCACAGCGTCTACGTCCACCCCGGCTGCCAGGCCCACGGCATCGGCAAGGCCCTGCTGGCGGCTTTCATCGCCGGCAGCGAGGATACGGGCGTGTGGACGATTCAGACGGGGATCTTCCCGGACAATGCCGCCAGCCTGTCGCTGCACCAGGCGCTCGGGTTCCGCACGGTCGGCACCCGGGAGCGGATCGGCCGCCACCACGGCGTCTGGCGCGACGTGCTGATGCTTGAGCGGCGCAGTTCCGTGGCCGGAATCTGATCGTCGCGCGATGATGTGCGCCGAACCCGCCTGTCAGCCGGGGGTCAGGACGACTTTGAGCGCTCCGCTCGTCTGGGGATCGGAGAAGATGTCGTACGCGGCGGCGATGTCGTTCAGCGCGAAGCGGTGGGTGACGAAGGTCCTGGGGTCGAGTCGCCCGGCGGCGATCATGTCCAGCAGGGCCGGGGTGGAGTAGGTGTCGACCAGGCCGGTGGTGATGGTCAGGTTGCGGTCCCACAGGTCTTCGAGGTGCAGGGTGACGGGTGCGCCGTGCACGCCGACGTTGGCGACGTGGCCGCCCGGGCGGACCAGGCGGGTGCAGAGCTCGAAGGTCTCCGGAATGCCGACGGCCTCGATGGCCACGTCGGCGCCCAGCCCGCCGGTCAGCTCGGCGACCGCGGCAGCGGCATCGTCGCCGGCGCCGACGAGCAGGTCCGCGCCGAGTTGTTTGGCGGCTTCCAGCCGGGCGGGGGCCGGATCGACCGCGATGATGTGGCTCGGCGTGAACAGGCGCGCGGCGGTGACGGCGGCCAGCCCGATCGGGCCGGCCCCGACGATGACCACCGTGTCGCCGGGCCGCACCTGGCCGTTGAGCACGCCGACCTCGTAGGCGGTGGGCAGGATGTCGGAGAGCATGAGCGCCGCCTCGTCGTCGACGCCGCCCGGCAGCAGGTGGGTGGAGGTGTCGGCGAACGGGACCCGGACCTGCTCGGCCTGCGTGCCGTTGACGTGATGGCCCAGGATCCAGCCGCCGCCACCGAGACACTGGCTGAACATGCCGGTACGGCAGTAACGGCAGCGGCCGCATGCCGAGATGCAGGAGACCAGGACCCGGTCACCCCGCTTGATCATGCCGACCGAGGCGCCGGTCGCCGTCACCGTGCCGACCGCCTCGTGGCCGAGGACGGTGCCCGGTCGCACCGTGGGCACGTCGCCTTTGAGTATGTGCAGGTCAGTGCCGCAGATGGTGACCGCGTCGACCCGTACGACCGCGTCGGTGGGGTCGATGATCTGCGGCTCGTGAACGTCCTCCCAGGAACGTTGCCCCGGCCCGTGATAGATGAGCGCCTTCATCGTGTCTCCTCAGTGTCAGCGCCGCACGCAGCCCTTCCGAGGCAGGGTCGAACCCCTCGTACGCGAGCACCCACGGGTGCGGCCTCGTCAGGTCCAGGGTGGCCATACTGATGAACGTACCCACGCGCCTCTGCCGCAGACAGAGTCCTTGGACCCCTTCTCCAGCGACTTCCGGCCCTGCATCACCAGGTCAGGGGGCGGGCGGACCTGCTGGTGGTGGGCTTACACGGGCGCGGTGCGCTGGGCGCCCTGCTCCTCGGCCCGGTCAGCCAGGGCGTGCTGCATCACGCCCGCTGCCCGGTCGCGGTGGTCCGCTCCTGAGCTCCTCCCCAGCCGGAAGGCCGGAATTCTGGCGTCCTGTCGCGGGCACGGCCTGCTGCCCTGATGCGACACTGATCGACGTGGAAAGCGAGCCCCACCCCTTGATGCCGCAGATGCGGCTTGACGAACTGCTGGCCGAGTTGCAGGTGCGGCTGAATGCCGTGCCGGCCACCCGGGACCGGGTGCACGCGCTGCTCGAAGCCGTGGTGTCGGTGGGCAGCGACCTCGACCTGGAAACGGTGTTGCGCAGGATCGTGGAGACCGCGACCCACCTGGCGGACGCCAGCTACGGCGCGCTCGGCGTGGTCGGCCAGGACGACACCCTGGTGCAGTTCATCCCGGTGGGGCTGAGCGAGGAGGAGATCGCCCGCATCGAGCACTGGCCGCACGGGCTGGGCTGCTGGGTCTGCTGATCAAGGACGCTCGGCCGCTGCGGCTGGGCCGTATCTCCGACCACCCCGAATCGTACGGCTTCCCGCCCGGCCATCCGCCCATGGGCACCTTCCTCGGCGTCCCGGTGCGGGTGCGCGACGAAATGTTCGGCAACCTCTATCTCACGTCCTCGGAAGTCACCACGAGCCTGCTGTCCGGCGCCGATCCCCGGCAGGTGCTGACCGTGGCCGAGCACCTGCTCGCCGTGCTGCGCGAGGCCCTGTCCAACGTGGTGCGCCACCCCCGTGCCGCCCGGGCGGAGGTCTCCGTCGAGGTCACGGCGGCCCGTCTCGTCCTCGTGGTCTCGGACGACGGTGCCGGTGCAGGGGAGGCGGGACGCCGCAGCGGCCTGCGCAACATCGAAGAACGGGCCGGTCGGCTGGACGGCACGGCGGAGCTGGAGGTGCCGGAAGGGGGCGGCACCCGGCTGCGTTGGCAGGTCCCCTTGTGAGGACCTGGGACTCCCTGGTCCGCTGCCCGTTGCCTATGACGTGCGGCGCTCTCACAGACCGCGGATCCGCCGGCCGGTGATCCGGCTCGGCACGACGCGGATGTACAGGTGACGCTCGCCACCGGCCCATGGGGTGACATCGGCGTCGGACACCTTGGCCACCTCGTCCTCCGGCACGTGATGGGCGGGACCCTGGACGAGGACGCTCCAGCCCTCGTGCCTGGCCTCGTCGATCCGGTCCACCTCGAAACCGATCTTGATGTCCACCCCTTCCAGGCCGGTCCGCAGGTCCTGGTCCATGGGGCCGTTGCGGGCGGTGCGGAAGACGATGGCGCCGTCGTGGAGCCGGTAGTTGACCGGCAGCACCGCCGGCCCGTCCGAGCCGTTGAACGCCATCCGGCCGATGCCGCCCGGCGCGATGAGGCGCAGGCACTCCTCGGGCTCCAGCACCTCCAGCACCGGATCGGCCGCGGCGCCGCCGGGGCCCGGCGGGCGGTCGCGGCCACCGCCCAGCAGATCCTCGACGGTGGTCTGCAGTGCCGTGGCCAGCCGCGTCACCGTGCCCCTGTCCGGGGTGCCCAGATGACCCTCCAGATACTCGATGTACCCGGCCGACATGTCGGTGCGGTCGGCGACCTGCTCCAGGGTGAGGCCCAGGTCGGTGCGGTGCTGGATGATGCGGCGTCCGAAGTCACCGTTGCCTGTCATGAGCGTGTCCTCCGTGCTGGCGGGTCGTGGTTTCGCCGCGTGACGATGGCGGGCCGTGGCCTGGAGCTTCACCTGGGCGCCGGCGGCCATGCCCTGGACGCTACCCGGGAGTCGCGTCCATCACACAGGGTCCTTCGGCCCTGGCTCGCGGTCCCCGCACAGGACTTTCGACCAGGGCATCCGGGACCTTCGCCGCTGCCGGTCCACGGCTCGGCGCAGCGACAAAGGTGAGGTGGTTGCAGGCGCGGGGTTCAGCCGTCGCCGAGCTCGTCGATCCCCGGAGGTGGACCATGAGCATCCGCTCGCCGAAACAGGTGCTGGACGCGGTGGTGGAGGCAGGGCGCTGGGCGCCGTCCGTGCACAACACGCAGCCCTGGACGTTCGCCGTGTCCGGCGAGGAGATCAGCCTGCGGGCCGACACAATACGCCTCCGCGCACGGCGTCAGCGCCGCCTTCCACACCCAGGCGATGGAAATGGACCCGCTGCGCGACTTCCTGCGGCAGGAACTCTGCGCGGGCGAGCACCCCCAGATGATCATGAGGCTGGGTGGTCACCTTCGACGCCAAGGACGTGCCCCGCCGTGCGGTGTCCGACGTCGTGGAGTGAGAAGGACCAAGGTCCCTCCGCGACGGGCCGTAAGGCACTGAACGTGAGCCGCCCCGAACGGTGTGATGAAGGTACGACACGGACTGTACGACAGAGCTGAAAGGGGAGGCCCGCCATGGCCACCACCACTCGTAAGCCGATGGCGGCCGGTACCGCCGCCGCCCACCGTCCTGTCGATTACGTCTGGGCCGTCGCCCGGATCGCGATCGGCTGGGTGTTCCTGCTCGGTCAGCGCGGCCAGGGGGTCCTTCCTGGCGGCCTGGTCGCGCAGCCGCCGCAACATGGCGGTGGTCGTCTGAGGGTCGAGCAGCGACTGCCCGGAGGCGACCGTGCGCACCGCGCCGACCAGGTCGGAGCCGTGAATCTGCTTGAGCACGTATCCGGCGGCCCCGGCCATCACCGCGTCGAACGCGCCAAGGTCCGAGGATTCAGAGCGGATCGTCGGCCGAAGGCAAGCACCGCGCCGGCTCGCTCACAGTTCGCGTCGACCGTGTCTGTTCTTTCACTTGTCGTCAGGGGGAAACACCACGTGCTCGCCATTTCGTCGCAGGAAACGCCAGGCTTCGACACGTCCCGAACCGACGGGAAAGGCCTGCACCCTGAACTCGCGTTCCAGCTCAATATGGAGATCGCCGAACGACGTCACCTTCATAGCGGTCACCCTGGGTCGTAACTCCATGAAGGTGGCATCGACCCGATCCGCCATGTAGTCGTACATGGTCCGTTCGCCATCGGCATCGCTGGTGTCATGGACTTCGTGTTCGAGCCAGGCGAGATCAGCGGAACCGAGGATCACCCGGCTCTCGTACGTGACCCGGAAGGGGCATTGGAGGTGCAGCGCGAAGGCGCTCTGCCAGTCGTCTGCCCATGTGGCCGGCGGTGCGGGATCGAGGTCGATGACACCCATGTCGAGGGCGCGGCCGACACCGACCGCATGCAGACCCAGAAGGGCATGGAGATTTGCTTCCATTCGGTGCGGGTCGAATATCAGCTTGGTCCTCCGAACGAACTCAGTCTCCCAAGCGGCCATCGTACGGCGGACGGCAGGTGCGCCACGGTCACGACCCGGCGGCGATCCCGTTGGCCGGCGGCGCCCACTCGCCGGATCGTCCTCCGCAGCCAAGGACGCGTAAGCGGTCCGTCAACGGGGGAGGCCCGCGAGAGCTTCTTGAGTGATCTTGTGGAGCCGGGTGGCCTGCACGGGGTCGAAGGTGGATGAGGCGGTGGGGATGCGCTTGCCGGCGAGTACTGCGGTCAAGCGTGCGGGTGGATCGTCCAAGTAGGGCAGGATCTCCGCGACGGCCTGTGCGGTGCTCTTGCCGCGCGTCTTCAGCACGTTCACGTGGGCCGCGGTCGCCTGATCGTATTCGCCGGCGAAGCTGGTGGCGACGACGCCGGGATGGTTGAGCACGTACCGGATGGGTGTGTCGTGGTGGATCCGGGTGTAGCTGACGCCAAGAAGGTCGCACAGGCTCGCGCTGTGGCCCAGCGCGCCGGTCCCCGGGTAGTTCCGCCGCAGTTGCAGGTCGTCCCAGCGCACGGGGCCGGTCTGGCCTGCTCCGCCGAAGTTGAGGATGATCGGGCGCGGCGCTCGGCTCAGCGGCTCGACCAGGCCATGGCTGAACAGGAACCGGCTGAGATAGTAGAGCGCGAAGTTGCTCTCGAACCCCTCCGCGGTCTCCATCCGGTTCGAGCGGTGGAACCGCGCACCGAGCACGAGCACGTCGATGCTCGGGTGATTCTCGGCGATCCACGCGAGGGCCCGTTCGTTCTCGGTGACGAGACTCAGGTCCGCTTGCAGAAACCGGGCGCGATCGCCCGCCCCGTCGCTCGCGGCGGCGTCGAGGAACGCCTGGCCTTTCCCACGATTCCGGCCGACGGTGACGACGTGGTAGCCACGGCGCAGATAGGTGTCGGCAAGCGCCCTGCCGATGCCGTCGTTCCCGCCGGTGATCACTGCTGTGGGCATCGAAGTGCCACCTCCCAGATATTTACTTTGAGAAATCAAAGCATCTACGCTGGGGATGGCGCAACCGGCCCGGCGGTCAGGGAGAGGTGGTGGGATCAAGCGTGATGCGCAGGCCCTCAAGCATGCGCTGCTGCACCCCCAGGAGGACGTCGGCGGCTTGGCCGAGCTCGGCCGGGTCGGTGGTGGACAGGACGTCTCCGAGCAGGTCCCGGCGTGCGGCGCGGACCTGGGCCACGGTGGCGCGGCCGGCGTCGGTGATGGCGATCAGGGTCACTCTGCGGTCGTCCGGGTCCGGAATCCGTGTGACGAGGGAGTCGGCACGGAGCCTGCGGAGCTGCAGCGAGACCGTCGACAGGTCGACGTGCAGGCACTCGGCGATGTCGGAAACGCGCATGGGCTCGGCCAGGTCGAAGTGCTCCAGCAGGCGTAGCTCGCTGCCGGAAAGATCACATCCCGAGCGGCGCGCCACCTCGGCCTTGACATGCCTGCTCTCGCTCCACCGCACGACGGCGGACACCGCGACCTCGAGCCGAGCCAGCGCCGCCCGGTCGGAATGACTCACCACGCCATAGTAGAGGCGTCGTGGGTGATCCGGTCGCTGACTGTGGCGGGCCAGGACGGTGCCGAGGACGGAGACGGACGGCGGTCAGGGGCCGGACGTCACGGGCGCCAGCCATAGCCCGGCGAGGGCGTCGATCAGTCCGCTCGCGGCGTCGTGCCAGCTCGACCGCGCGGTGGGGGTGCCTTCGGCGAGAGCACGTTCACGCTCGGCGCACGTGTGCGTGATCAGCTGGCGGGTCATGTCGCCGCGTTCGGCACGCACTTCGGCGGGCAGTTCGGGCAGGCATCGGTGGAACCCCTCGATGATCTGTCGCAGCGAGGGGGAGGTGCGCGTTTCCTCCGCCATGATCGCGCTGAGCCCGGGGTCGGTCACCACCTGCGCGGTGAAACGGGCGTACCAGGTGAGCGGGCCCTGGGCGGCCAGATGCTCGGTGACCGGGCGCACCATGCACGCGACCCAGTGGCGTACGTCGGCCGAGTCGTCCGTGCCGGCCAGCATCTGCGCACGTATGCGTTCGACCGGCTCGTGGTGTTTGCGGATGATCGCCTGTACCAGGTGGGTCTTGGTGCCGAAGTGGTAGCCGACCGCGGCGTTGTTCCCCTGCCCGGCGGCCTCGCTGATCTGGCGGTTGGACACGGCGAACACCCCGTGCTCGGCGAACAGCCGCTCCGCCGCTGTCAGGATTCGATCGCGGGTCACGCTGACCTGCTCGGCCCGTCCCGTCTTACTGATCGTCATCACCACCGCGCCGATGGCGCAGGCCACCCTCGCCTCGGCTCACGGGGACCCCTCCTTCGTACCGGTCGAATCGCTGCTGGTAAATTTAAGTCAATCGACTGATTTAAGATACCCCACGCCCCTTCATTCTTTCCCCGCCGCAACGGAGACTTCGTATGGCCACCCTTTCTGATCGCCCTGCTCACGCAGCCGACCCACCGCGGTCGAACAGCTTCGTGATGGTGCTCGCCTTCGCCGGGATCGTGGTGGCGGTGATGCAGACCTTGGTGATCCCGCTGGTTCCCGAGCTTCCCAAGCTCTTGGGAGCCTCGCCGTCCGACACCACCTGGGCGATCACCGCCACCCTGCTCGCGAGCGCCGTGGCCACACCGGTGGTGGGGCGGCTGGGCGACATGTACGGCAAGCGGTTCATGCTCCTGGTCAGCCTGGTCCTGCTGATCGCCGGATCGGTCGTGTGCGGCTTCAGCGACACCCTGACGCCGATGATCGTCGGGCGCGCCCTGCAGGGCCTGGCGGCCGGCGTCATCCCGCTCGGCATCAGCATCATGCGTGACGAACTGCCCCCCAACCGGCTCGGCTCCGCGACCGCGCTCATGAGCGCCTCGCTGGGTGTGGGCGGCGCGCTGGGCCTGCCCGCCGCCGCCCTCATCGCCGACAACGCCGACTGGCACGTGCTGTTCTGGACCGCGGCAGGTCTCGGCGTTCTGGCCACCATCCTGGTGCTGGCACTCGTGCCCGAATCGGCGGTGCGCAGCGGCGGCCGCTTCGACCTGGTCGGTGCCGCCGGACTGTCGGTCGCGCTGGTATGCCTGCTCCTGGCGATCTCCAAGGGCGCCGACTGGGGCTGGAACGACGGCCTCACGATCGGCCTGTTCGCCGTGGCGGTCGTCGTGCTGCTGCTGTGGGGCTGGTGGGAGCTGCGCAGCCGCGAGCCCATGGTGGACCTGCGCACCACCGCACGGCGTCAGGTGTTGTTCACCAACCTCGCCTCCATCATGCTGGGCTTCTCGATGTTCGCGATGTCCCTGGTGATGCCGCAACTGCTGCAGTTGCCGGAGGCCACCGGGTACGGGCTGGGGCAGTCGATGCTGGCCGCGGGCCTGGTCATGGCGCCGTCCGGCGTGGTGATGATGATCCTGGCACCCTTCGCGGCTCGTCTGTCCGCGCTCAAGGGGCCCAAGGTCACCTTGATGATCGGCACCGTCATCGTCGCCGCCGGCTACGGACTCAACATCGTGCTGATGTCCGAGATCTGGCATCTCGTCATGGTCTCCTGCGTCATCGGGGCCGGTATCGGATTCGCCTACGCCTCCATGCCCGCCCTCGTCATGGGCGCCGTGCCGGTCTCCGAGACGGCCGCCGCGAACAGCCTCAACACCCTCATGCGCGCCGTCGGCACCTCCGTCTCCAGCGCGGTGGCGGGTCTGGTCCTGGCCGAGATGACCATCACGCTCGGCCCCGCCGTTCTCCCCTCTCAGGACGGCTTCCGCGTCGTCATGGCCATCGGCGCCGGCGCCGCCCTCCTCGCCTTCGTGCTCGCCTTCTTCCTTCCGCGCCGCAGCCAGGCCGCCGCGACGTCGCACGCGGCCGCTACGGCACCTTCCGAGGCCGAGGCCGAGCCCGCGTACGCGTCGCCGAACGACTCCTGGACGGACCAGCCGGACGGCGGCGTCGAGATCCGCGGTTTCGTCAAGGGCGATGACGGCTACGCGGTCGCCCAGGCCACGCTGACACTGATCGACGCGCGCGGCCACCAGCTCGGCCGCGCCCTGAGCCTGGCCGACGGCGGCTACAGCGTCTGGACGCCCGGTATGGGCACCTACGTCCTGATCGCGTCGGCCACCCATCGCGAGCCGCAGGTGGCCACCCTCACCGTGGGCGACCAGCCGGTCGACTTCAACCTGGTCCTCGCCGGGTCGAGCAAGCTGACCGGTGTCGTACGCGACGTGGAGGGCAAGCCGGTGCCCGGCGCGGTGGTCGTGCTGACCGACGTCCGCGGCGAGGTCCTCACCTCGGGCGCGACCGACGCGGAGGGCTCCTACAGCCTGTCCGGGGCGGCCTCGGGCAGCTACACGCTCACGGTCAGCGCGGACTCCCATCGCCCGGCCGCCGTTCCGGTCGAGGTCCTCGGCGCCGGCCAGACCAGGCAGGACGTCGAGCTGCGGCCCGGCACCCGGATGCGGGGCACCGTACGGACGCGGAATGGCGCCCCGCTGAACGACGCGCGCGTGACGCTGCTGGACGCGGCCGGGAACGTGGTCGGCACCACGACCACCGGCGAGGACGGCGCGTACGCCTTCGCCGACCTGACCGGCGGTCAGTACACCCTCATCGCCACCGGATACCCGCCCGTGGCCGACACCGTGACCATCAGCGGCCCGGACGACGACCGCGACCTGTTGCTGGCCCACGCCGAGTAACGCCCAACGCCGGGAGCAGCCGTTCCGGCGACGCCGCAAGGACCGCTCCGCAAGGACGAGCAGGGAGAGCAGGAACGCCATGGACACCAGTCACGAGGCCGCCTACTCCGGCCAGCAGGCCGAGCAGGGCGCCCCGAGCGGCCGACGGGGCTTGCACGCCCTGATCCGGACGAAGGACGGGTGGGCCGTTCAGCACGCGGTCCTCACGATGACCAGCACGTCCGGGCAGCAGGTCGTACGGGCCGAGGCCGACGCGGAGGGGGTCGTGTCGAGCCGCCCGCTGACGCCCGGCGTGTACACGGCCGTCGCCACCGCGGCCGGGTACACACCGGCCGCGCTGACGGCGATCGTCACCGGATCCGGCACCGCCGAGCTGGGGACGGTGGTGCTGGCCCGGCAGGGCGGCGCCGACCTTCCCCCACCCGGCATCTGGACGCTCGACCCCGCCCACTGCGCGATCGCGGCGACGGCTCAGCATCTGGGGCTCAGCACCGTCCGGGGGCGGTTCACCGAGTTCGCCGGGCGGATCGAGGTCGGCCAGACCCCGGAGACCTCCGCTGTGGCCGCCGACATCGCGGCCACGTCGATCGACACGGGGAACGGCACCCGGGACGAGCATCTCCGCTCGGCCGACTTCCTGAACGCCGCCAACTATCCGACGATCTCGTACCGCAGCTCCGGGCTCACCCCGGCGGGCTCCGACCGGTGGACCGTGCACGGGATGCTGACCCTCGCCGGGGTGACGCGGCCCGTCGATCTCCACCTGGCCTACCTCGGGACCGGCCCCGACCCGTGGGGCGGCCTGCGGGCGGCGTTCCGGGCCGAGGCCGAGCTGCGTCGTGAGGACTTCACGATGACGTACAACCAGGTGGTGCGGGCCGGGGTCAACCTGATCGGTTCGACGCTGAAGGTGGAGCTGGACATCCAGGCCGTGCAGAGCACGTAGGCGCCGGCCGGTGATCGTCAGGCGATCTTGGGTGCGGCGCGCATGCCGATGTAGCAACATCCGGTGCCGTCGGGCAGGGTGGAGAACACGACGGGCATGTAGTCCTCGCTGAAGGAGGGACCGGCGCCGGTGGCGGCGAACACGGTCGCGGTAACCGGTGCCAGGTCCATGTCGAGGGGCGGGGAGAAGTCCTTCATGCCGTCGACGAACTCGTACCGCAGGCGTCCCGCGCCGTGCTGCTCGGTCACGGTGATGACGACGCCCTCACGCTTGTAGGAGCCGAGCAAGGGGGCGAAGTCCACCGCGGGGGGCTCGACGGCGGGGGCGAAGGGCTCGGGCATCGTCACGCCGGCCAGCTCGCCGAGCAGGTCGCGCATCAGGTCGGCGTAGAGGCGGCGGGCGCCGCCGCCGTTGGTCAGCAGGGCGATGGCCACGTCTGCCTGGGGGACGACGCGCAGGTAGGCGTACTGCCCGATGGAGGCGCCGTCGTGGCCGAAGCCGGGGACGCCGAACCAGTCGTACAACGTCCAGCCGAGTCCCCAGCCGTCGGCGCTGACGGTCCACTTGTCCGGGACGTCCACCTCGCGGTGCTGCATCGCCGCGACGGTCGCGGCGGACAGCACGCGGGTTCCGTCCGGTGCCAGGCCGCCGGACAGGTGCGTCCTGGCCAGGCGGACCACGTCGGCGGCGGAGGCGATGACCCTGCCGTAGGGTCCTGCCGAGCGGGGCATGAGGTCCCACGCCGGCGCCGGCTCCGGGTCGGCTCCCGGCTCGCCCAGGTGTCCCATCGCCGCTCGGAACCGCAGGGCCTCCTCGGGCAGCGTCATGGTGTGGGTGAGCCCGAGCGGGGTCAGGAGCCGGTCCTTGAGCGTCTGGTCCCAGGTCTGGCCGGTGAGCACTTCGATGATGCGGCCCAGCACGTTGTAGCCGAGGCTGCTGTAAGAGACGGCCGTTCCGGGCGGGCAGTCCAGTGCCACGCCCTTGGCAGCCTCGACGTACTTGGCCAGGCAGTCGTCTCCGCGGCCGGTGTCGATGGTGAAGTCGCAGGTCAGGCCGCTGGTGTGGGAGAGCAGGCGGCGAGCTGTGATGCTCTCGGTGGCTTCGGGGTCGGCGACGGCGAAGTCCGGCAGCACGTCGGTGACGGGGGCGTCCAGGTCCAGCTCACCGGAGTCGGCGAGCTGCATGATCAGCGTGGCGGTGTAGATCTTGGCGATCGAGCCGAGCTGGAACACCGAGTCCGTCGTCGCCGCCACGCCGGTGCCGCGGTGCAGCACGCCGGCGGCCAGCTCGTGGACGTCGCCGTCGACGAGCACCGCCAGGGTCGCGCCCGGCACGTGGTACGCCGTGCACAACTCCTCCAGCCGCGCCTGCCAGCGGGCGAGGTCCAGGCTCCGGCCGTGCGAATCTCTCGTGCCCCACTCGCCCTTGGCCTGCCAGGCTCCCTGGGCGTCCCAGGTAAGGGTCTTCGACATGACTGCTCCTTGGAGTTAGGGAAATTCAGTGGTTCGGGGTCAGGGCCCGGCGGGTGGCAGCCACTCGACGAGCTGGACCACGACACCGTTGGGATCGGTGAGCCGCAGCACCCACTCGCCCCAGGGCTCCCGCCGCAGCGGCATGGTGATGGCGGCGCCTTCACCGCGTAGCCGTTCCTGCTCGGCGGCGATGCCGGTGACGGTGAAGGACACGAGCATGTCCTCGGGCCCCCGGCCGAGCGGTGCCTCGGGCGGCGGTTCGGAGTCACGTCGCACCAGGACGACATCACAGGCCGAGTCGTCACGGCCCAGGCAGGCGAAACCGTCCGCGGTCACCAGCTCCCGAAAGCCCAGGTGGGTGGTGAAGAACCGGCTGGAGGCGGTCACATCACCGACGCTCAACGACACCGCGGTGGCGATGATGTTCATGACCGTGGCAATCCCTCGGCCGCCGGCGCGCCGGCCCGCCACCATGGCCGCCCTGTCGTGTGCGCGAAGCTCATCTTCGAGGTGCCCTCCGATGTGCTCATCCGGTTGTGCTCAACCGGAGTCCCGGACGGGTTCCGGCGACGTGATCAAGCATCCGCCCTGGCCAGGGCGGAGAACAACGGAGATTCCCGTAAGGTTGGTTAACACAGAGGTTTATGAACTGGGGGCCGCGTGGAGCTGCGCGATATCGAGATCTTCCTGGCCCTGGCCGAGGAGCTCCATTTCGGCAGGACGGCCGAACGGCTGCACGTCTCCCCCGCACGGGTCAGCCAAGCGATCAAGAAACAGGAACGCAGCGTAGGCGTCGAGCTGTTCGAGCGCACCAGCCGCCAGGTGACACTCACTCCGGCCGGGCGGCAACTTCGCGACGAACTGGCCCCTGCTTACCAGCAGATCCAGGACGCGATCGCCAAGGTGGCCAGAGCCGGACGCGGCATCAGCGGAGTGTTGCGCGTCGGATTCTCCGCCGCCTGGTGCGGCAACCTCATCGTCAAGGCCGCCGACGCCTTCCGAGCCCGCCATCCCGACTGCGAGATCGAGATCCAGGAGATGCCGCTGCACGACCGCTTCGGACCGCTGCGCAGGCGTGAACTCGACCTCCAGCTCACCGAGCTCCCCGCCGACGAATCCGATATCACCACCGGCCCCACCATCTTCTCCGAGCCCCGCGCCCTGGTCGTGCCCGTCGGCCATCAGTTCGCCGGGCGCGAGTCCGTCTCGCTCGAAGATCTCGCACACTCCTCGCTGATCACCATCAACGGCCCCCCGGAATACTGGCTCGACCTCCACTTCCCGCGCCACACCCCTACTGGAAAGCCCATCCCGCGCGGCCCCTCGACCATCGCCTGGCAGGAAGTGCTCTCGCTGGTCAGCGCAGGCAAAGGCGTCTGCACCACCGCCGCCCGCGCGGCTCATTACTACTCCCGCCCCGACCTCGCCTACATCCCCTTCCACGACGCCCCGACCATCGATTTCGCACTCCTCTGGCTGACCGCCGGCCAGGGCGTCAAGGTCGACGCGTTCGTCCAGACCGTCCTTGCCGTCGCGGGAACGTCACGCGTCTCGGCCTGAGTCGCCTCGGACACCGCGACACGCGTCCGGGCAGAGAGGCGGGGGCCGTCGCTCTGACGGCCCCCGCCCTGTTCGGAGGTGGGATCGGTCCGCTACGCGGCGTAGGTCTCGAACTCGGCGACCTTCGGCGCGCCGGTCGAGCCGGTGATCCTGAAGGTGATCTTGCTCAGTGCGGTCGAGGTGAAGGTGATGGTGCCCGCCCCGCTGCCGGACTTCAGGACGGCGCCGTTGCCGGCGTTGACGAGCTGCCAGGAGCCGATGGTGCCCGCGGAGCCTGACGGCTCACGGATGACGACCCGGGAGAGCGTCGTGGCGGAGCTCCACTTGATCGAGATGTCACCGGTCGCGCCGGCGGGCGACCAGTAGGTGCTCAGGTTGCCGTCGCGCACGTTGCCGTAGCTCGTCCCGTCGGCCTTGCTGGAGCCGTCGGAGCCGGCCCCGATGCTGAGGTTGGGCCCGCCGGGCGTAGGGGTGGTCGTCGGCGTGGGGCTGACGGTCGGTGTCACCGTCGGCGTGGGTGACGCCGTCGGTGTCTGGGGCGTGCAACTGCCGTTCGACACCTGCAGGCCCTTGTTGGCGCCGGCCGTCTGCCGGACGAGGGCCGGCACGCAGGTCGCCCCGTCGAGGCTGTAGGAGTACGGAATGCTGACGGTGGTGTTGGACTGCGGGTTGGGTCCGGCGGGGGCGTTGTCGCTGCCGGGGGCCGACCAGGTCACGTTGTCGAAGACGTTGCCGGCGACCTGCCAGTAGCCGGCCTCGCTGGTGTAGAAGGTGCCGAGGACGTCCTTGGAGTCCTCGAAGTAGTTGTTGTCCACCTTGGCGCGGGCGCCGGCCCGGGAGTTGATGCCGGACTCGTGCAGGCTCACATAGTGGTTGTTGTAGATGTGGGCGATGCCGCCACGCAACAGGGGCGTGCGGGAGTCGATGTTCTCGTACAGGTTGTGGTGGAAGGTGACGAAGCCGTTCGAACGGTCGCTCTCGCTGGACCCGATGAGCCCGCCGCGCCCGGAATTGCGCAGGATGCTGTAGGACAGCGTCACGTACTGGGTGTCGTCCTTCATGTCGAAGAGGCCGTCGAAGCCCTCCGACTCGCCGCCCGAAGCCTCCAGGGTGAGGTGATCGGCCCACACGTTGCGGACGCCGCTCTCCATGCCGATGGCGTCGCCGCCGTTGGACGTCGGCGAGCCCGACTTCTTGACGTTACGGACGGTCACGTTCTGGATGATGATGTTGCCGGCCTCGCGGATGTGAATGCCCAGCTGGTCGAAGACGGCCCCGCCGCCGACTCCGATGATCGTGACGTTGCTGATCTGCTTGAGTTCGATCACACCGGCGGCGGTGTTGCAGCTTCCGCCCGACACCTTGGTGGTGTTGCCGTGGTTGATGGTCCCCTCGACCTCGATGGTGATCGGGGTGCTGCTGCTGGCCCGGCCGCACAGGGCCGCGTGGATCGCGGTCCCCGTGGTGGCCCGCACCGTCTGCCCGCCCGCACCGCCGGTGGTGCCGCCGTTGCCGGTCGCGTAGCCGGTGGCGCTGCCGGCCGCCGCCGACGCCTGGAACACCGGCAAGGCCACACCGACCGCGGCCGTCGTGGCCACCGCGGCCAGTGCCGCCTTGAGCCGCAACGCGACTGCTCGTCTCATCCTCGTCCCACCTTCGTACGTCGAATGCCGGGTCGTTCTGCTCCGCCTTCTTCGCGCGGTCGATGCGGTCACTTGCGTGCACACATCTGTGTCGGCGGACACCCGACACCGTAGGAAAGCGCTTTCCGCGTGTCAATGCGACCTGAAACTTTCATGTCGCCGCGAACGCCCGCTCCTTGCGGTAACTGGGCCCCGGCTAGGACAGGCGGTGGATCCTGTCGGCCCACACCCAGATGCCGCGTCCGTCTGCCGCAGGGCCGATCTCCTGCAACAACCCGAACCCGCGCGGCACCTTGATCCGCTGCCACGCGCCCGCGCGGAACACCAGCTCGGGCTGGTCGTCGGAGCCGAACCACACGGCGCCGGAGGTGTCGATGGCCACGTGTTCCAGCCGGTCCGGCTTGACCGGCAGATCCACCTGCGACCAATGCTCGCCGTCCCAGCGCAGAGCGAGAGTCTTGAGCGTGCTGTACACATGACCCGCGCACTTGGCGGCGTGCGAGCGGATCTCGGCCGTGGCCCAGACGTCTCCGGTGGCGCCGGCGGCCCAGTCGGTGATCTCCACGGCTGGTTCGGTCCATGTGGTGCCGCAGGCTCCGGAGATGCCGCCCTTGGGGGTAGGCGGCAGCGTGTCGCCGGGGAGCGCTGTCTCCCTCCACTGACCGCCGTCCCAGTGCATGGGGGTACGGCGATCGCTGCTCAACGCCCAGATGCCGGCACTGCCCGCCGCGAGCAGCTGGGCGACGGCGCGAGGCGTGTCCTGCCGGTGCCACGTCGCGCCGTCCCAGCGCCAGACCCGCTTGCCCGCGCCCGCGACCCACACCTCGTCCTGGGCGGCCACGGCCGCGTCCACCAACCGGCCTGCCGACCGAATCGGGTGATCTCGCCAACGTGTCCCGGAAATCCGCCAGGCGTGTATCGCGCCGCCTTCGCCTTTGCCGGCGAACGCCCATGAGCGGCTGATCTCGGCGTTCTTCGCCTGCGTGAAGGCGGCCGGGGTGGCCATGGTGCGCCACGTCCGGCCGGTCCAGCGCATCATGCGCCAGACGGCACGTTTCTCCCAGTCGAGAGCGATGGCCAGGCCGCCGTCGATCTCGTGATCTTTCGTCAGGAAGGCAGGGCTGTCGGATGAGGTCTTGTCCCACTTCGGGGCAGGACTCACCACCAGCGACAGCGCGAGGACGAGATTGAGGATCATGACCCCGTATTGTGCCCTTCGCCGGTTTCCGCCGCCTGCCAAGCGGTGACGCCGAGGCGGCCGGTCGAGCCGAGGTCGAAGTGGCCGTGGACGCGGTGGCCGTCGACCACGACGGTGGTGCCGAGCACGGGTGGGTGAGTGGTGCCACCGTACGTGTTCCGCCACACCAGGGCGAAGCGGGCGGAGCGGCCTGGACGGAGGGACACGGTGCTCGAACCAGGGTCTTTGACCGCGGTCGTGACCCGTTGCGCACCTCTGTCGATCTTGATGTCGAGTGGCTCGCCGGACTCGTCCAGGAGGCGGACGAGGGGGTAGCCGTGGACGCTGCGTACCTTGTCGCCGCAGTTGGTGAGGATCACGGCCTGGACGCGGAGCCCCATGGCGGCGTTCGGCTCCTCGGTGGTCAAGGACGTTCCCGAAGCGGGACAGGACGGCGGGGAAGGGGACCGCGACGTCGGCCGCGGCGCGGGCGTGGGGTGCTGCGGGCCGGCCGGCGCGCCCACGCCGCAGCCGGCTAGGCAGAGCACGACAAGGGAGAACGCCCGGACGGCGGACATGACGGTCATCGGCCCCATTTTGCCGGACTACCTGAGCTGAGCGATCACTCCTTGCGGACGATCAGCTGCACCGGCCTGACGGCCAGGTTGCCCTCGGTCCACGGCACGTCCTCGGCCCGTCCGGCCAGCCTGAGGTTCGGCTGGCGCGTGACCAGCACCCGCAGGATCTCCTGCAACTCCATCCGCGCCAGGTTCGCGCCCAGGCAGAAGTGCGTCCCGCGCCCGAAGGTCAGGTGCGCGGCCTGCCGCTCCGGCCGTAACACGTCCGGGTCCGGGAAGGCCGACGGGTCGAGGTTGGCCGCGGAGACGGAGGCGATCACGGCCTCGCCCTTGCACACGGTGCCCGAAGGCAGCTCGACGTCCTCCCTGGCCACCCGCACGAACGGGCTGTCCCCGATCAGCTCCAGCCTGAGCAGTTCCTCCACCGTGCTCTCGATCAGCTCGGGCTCGCCGGCCAGCCGCTCGTATCCCGCACGCGGGTCGAGCAGTCGCAGGATCGACCTGGACAGCGCCGTCCCGGTCGTCTCGTGCCCGGCGAGGAACAGGACGAGCGTGTTGGTCACCAGCTCATCCTCGCTCAGCCGGTCCTCGCCGTCGCGGGCGCGGATCATCGTGGCCAGCAGGCCGTCGCCCGGCTTGTCGCGGTGCTCGGCGATCACCTCGGCGATGTACGCGCCGAACTCCGTGGCCGCGCCCAGTTGCTCCTCCTCAGACAGGCTGGAGGTGGAGAGCATGGCGTCCGACCAGGCCCGGACCTTCCCGGTGTCGATGCCCGGCACGCCCATGACGTCGCAGATGACCTGTACGGGCAGCGGGAAGGCGAAGTCGTGCACGAAGTCGAACTCGGCGGGCAGGGCGTCGATCAGCTCGGCGGTGAGGGTGCGCAGCCTGGGCCGCCACGCGTTGACCTGGCGCGGCGTGAACACCCCGGAGAGCAGCCTGCGCAACCTGGTGTGCTCGGGCGGGTCCATGCTGGACAACATCCCCGGCGTCTCCAGGAGCGAGAACCCGCTGAACATCCTGGGCGAGCCCGGATGGCTGAGATCCTTGCCGAAACGCGGGTCGCTCAGCGCGGCGAGCGTGTCCGCGTACGTCGTGGTGAGGTATGCCGTGCAGCCGCTGGGCAGCAGCACCTTGCCCAGCGGGTCCCTGTCCCGGCGCACGGCGTACGCGTCGGCCAGAGCCCCTTGTGGGCCTGGCCCGTACGGGTATTGCTCGAAATCGGCCATGAATGTGACGGTAACCAGTGCGGGGGATGCCGAACAGACCCCAGAACATCCTTGGCTCCGGTCACTGCCGGAGTATTTCGGCGAGCACGGCTGCCTCGCTGATCTCCGCCTGCCTGGTCGCGGTGAGCAGGGTCAGCACTCCGTCGCCGGCGAGCTCGCGCAGGTGCGTCACCGCGCGTCAGCCCCTGCCTGACAGGGCCAGGTGGGCGACGGCCTGGCGTTCGGCCTCCAGGCGTTCCGCGGTCTCCTGTTCGGCCACCACTCTCCTGTCGTAGGCGGCGCGAGCGGCCGCGATGGCGTTCTGGTGCTCCTCGGTCCAGACGACCAGGGCGCTGATGGTGCTGTGCAGGGTCGCGCCCATCGGGGTCAGCTCGTAGTCCACCCGTGGCGGGACGGTGGGGTGCACGGTCCGGCTCACCAGCCCGTCGCGTTCCAGATGCCGCAGCGTACGGGTCAGCATGCGCTGGCTGACCCCATCGATCGCGCGGCTCAGCTCGCTGAAGCGCAGGCTCCGCTTGTCGAGCAGCGCGATGACCAGAAGCGACCACTTGTCGGCGATGCGGTCGAGAATGTGCCGCACCTCACACCCCGCGCGCTGGTCCCACTGGAGAACGTCGTCGTCAATGCCGGTATCACCGCAGTAACCGAGGGACTGCAAAGTGCCGTCTTCCATGGTCATCAAGAGTGCCTGACGATGCTGTTACTTACAAGAAGGAACTAAGGGGCATTTGGTAACCGTCTCCGGGCGGGTTCCCCGATGCAGAGGGGCTGGACTCCGATGTCGAATTCCGTCAGCGCGCCCGCACGCATGACAGGGCGTGCCTGGGGCGTGTTGCTGGTGTTGTGCGGCGCGATCTTCCTGGAGGGGATCGACGTGGCGATGCTGAACGTGGCGCTGCCGTCGATCCGCGCCGACCTGGGCTTGTCCACCGGAATGCTGAGCGGTGTGGTCAGCGCCTACGTGCTCGGCTACGGCGGGTTCATGTTGCTGGGCGGCCGTGCCGCCGACCTGCTGGGCCACCGGCGGATGTTCGTGTTGTGGCTGAGTGTCTTCCTGCTCTTCTCCGGGCTCGGCGGGTTCGCCACCGAAGGCTGGATGTTGCTGGCCGCGCGGTTCGTCACGGGAGTGGCGGCCGCGTTCATGGCGCCGGCCGGGCTGGCGCTGGTCACCTCCACCTTCCCCGAGGGCCGCCTGCGCACCAAGGCGCTGGGCGTCTACGCGGGGACGGCGGCGGGCGGGTTCTCGCTCGGGCTGGTCGCGGGCGGCGTGCTCACCTCGTTCGGCTGGCGGTGGGTGTTCTTCGCGCCGGTCATCCTGTCCGCGCTGATCCTGGTGGCGGCGCTGGTCCTGCTGCGCGACACCGGCGGCAAGCGGGCTCGGGGCGGCTTCGACCTGGCCGGATCGTTGTCCATCACCGGTGCCATGTTGCTCCTGGTGTACGGCGTGGTCCGGCTGGAGCACCCCGGTGACGGGCCCCTCCTGACCGTCGCGACGTTCGTCGCGGGGCTGGCGCTGCTCGGGCTGTTCGTCGCGATCGAGCGGCGGTCGTCGTCGCCGCTGGTGCGGCTGGGCATCCTGCGCAGGGCGTCGCTCGTGCGCGTCAACGTGGCGGCGCTGCTGTTCATGGCGGCGTTCGCCGGGTTCCAGTTCGTGGCCACCCTGTACTTCCAGGAGGTGCGCGGCTGGAGCACGATGCAGACCGGCCTGGCCATGCTGGTGACCGGGATCGACACGGTGCTCGCGCCCACGCTGACGCCACGCCTGGTCAACCGCTTCGGAAACGCGCGGGTCCTGTTCGGCGGCATCGTGCTCGCGGTGGTCGGGTACGCGTTGTTCCTGCCCGTCGGCATGGACTGGGTCTACACCGCCATGCTCCCGGCGTTTCTCCTGCTCGGTCTGGCTTTCGCGCTGGCGTACGGCCCGCTGACCATGGCCGCGACCGAGGGTGTCGAGGAGGAGGAGCACGGCCTGGCGGGCGGTCTGCTCTACACGGCCATGCAGTTCGGCATGGCGCTCGGGTTGTCGGCCGTCACCGCGGTCAGCGTCTCCGCCGGCACCGGTCTGGACGCGCTGCGGACCGCCCTGGTGGTCCCGCTGGCGGCGGCGCTGCTCGGCGCGGTCGTCATGGCCTTCGGCCTGCGCACCTCCGCCGCCTCCCCCGAACCGGCCCAAGAGCCTGCCCCCGTCACCGTTTGAGCAGCAGGGAGAGAACGTTGACCGACCACGTGACGTCGTTCGCCGAGATCAAGGATCAGTTCGACGCCTACATCGGCGACATCGTGTACGCGACCATGACCACAGTCGACCAGAAGGGACGACCCCGCGCACGCGTGCTGATCCCCGTCTGGGAGAACGTCGACGGCCGGCCGCTGGGCTGGCTCGCCACCTACAAGACGCCGGTCAAGGCCGCCCACCTGGCGGGCAACCCGCACAGCACGTTCTCCTACTGGACGCCGCGGCAGAACGCGGTGAGCGTCGACACCGTCGCCACCTGGGCCGACGACCTGGAGACCAAGCGCCACGTGTGGGACCTCTACCGGCGTACGAGCCCGAAGGGGGCCGGCTACAACCTGGGCGACTTCTGGCGCGACCCGGGCGACCCGAAACTGCACGTGTTGCGGCTGGAGCCGTGGCGCGTGCAGGTGATCAGGGGTGGCGATCTGCACAGCAGAATCTGGAAACGCTGAACGACCTGGAGACGCCGCCGAGCCGTCCTGTTCCCGAATCCGGGACAGGGCGGCGGTGGCCTGTCCGATGACGCGGAGGCCGGCTGCGACCGTCGCATCGGGATCGGATAGATGGTCCAGCAGAACGGTTGTCGCCTTTTCGCCTTCTCTTCTGCTCAGCGCCACGAGAGCTGCGCATCGGATATCTCCAGGCAACGAGCGATCCGCGACAATCGACCGCGTACTCAGAATTCCCTCCTGGCGCTGTCCCGGAAAGAACGGACGAGCGCCAGGCCGTCGATCGCCGCCGGGGACAGGATCGTGTCGTCCAGCCCGCTCATGGGCATCCACGCGACGTCGGAGGTGGAGTCGTCGGTCTTGGTGACCGTCACGGGACCGGTGCTGACGTCGACGACGTAGAACAGGCCCACCAGGTGCCAGCTCACGCCCAGCCGGTGCGCGGTGTAGGTGCGCGCGTCGACCAGGCGGGACTCACGCAGCTCCAGGCCGGTCTCCTCGCGCAGCTCGCGCGTGAGCGCCTCGCGCGGTTGCTCTCCCGGGTCGATGCCGCCGCCCGGCAGGTGCCACAACCCGGGCGGGAAGATCGTGGACGCCTCGGAGAGGCGCGTCAGCAGCAGGTGGCCCGCGGCGGTGGCGATCGCGTACGCCGAGGTGCGGGAACGTACGTCATTGTGCACGACGCCCGAGCCTACCCACGGGCGACGGTGGCCGGCGTCGAAACTTTTTTGATCCGTTCGTGGGATGCCGACGAATCAGAGTCCGCTCAGCCAAGTTACTGAAGGGACTCTGCGATGAAGCAGTTACGCCACTGGCTACGCCGGCCGCTCGCCACGGGTGTTGCCCTGGCAACCGCGGTGGGCCTGCTGGCCTTCGGCTCTCCCGCTGCGGCGGCCGGCCCTCCTCCGCCCGCCTACGCCGCCGACCTGCCCAACCTGAGCACTCCGCGGGTGGCCCACGACTACAACCTCACCCGGTCGGCGAAGGGAGTAGCGGCGCGCGGCGCGGACGGCTCGCTGCTGTACAGCACGCTTTCGGGTGGCGCCTTCGGCCCGTTCCAGTCGCTGGGAGGAGTGATCATCGGCGACCCGAACGTCGTGGTGACCTCTTCCGGCACCGAGTTCTACGTCCGCGGCACCGATGACCAGGTCTACACCAACACCATCACCCCGTCCGGCGTGGTCACCGGCTACTCCACGGTGCCCGGCCTGACCGTGACCGGCGAGGTCGAGGCGATCGTCGCCTTCGACGAGCCGCCCGCCAGCGTCAAGCTCTTCGCCCGAGGCGCCGACGGCGCGGTGTGGACGAACGTCCGCCGCAACGGCGCCTGGGTGGGCTGGCGCAGCCTCGGCGGCTTCGCCACCAGCGACATCACCGCCAGCCGCGGATTCTTCACTCTCCCCTTCAACGTGCGCATCTTCGTCCGGGGCAGCGACAACCGCGTCTACTTCAGCAATGTGAGCGCGAACACCGCCACCGCCTTCCAGCCGATCGGCGACCTGCGGGTCACCAGCAACATCGCCATCCGTGACGATTTCGGCATCAACGCCTACGAGATCGCGGCCCGGGGCGAGGACAACCGGGTGTGGACCATGAATCTCGTCACCACCGGCGCCACCTGGCAGCCGCTGGACGGCCTCACCGCGACCAGCGACATCGCCCTCGCCACCAACTTCCTGTACGTCCGGGGTCCGGACAACGCCGTCTATGCCTACCGGCGTGACCGCGTCGTCGGTTACGAGCGCGTCGACGGCGAGGTGACCGGCAATCCCGCGGCCTTCGCCACCGCCCCCAACGGCGGCCCGTACGACCAGACCCTGCTGGCTCGCCTGACCTCCGGCGCGCTGGCGAGCAACTTCCGGCCCTACGTCAACGGCCAGCCGAGCAGCCAGTTCGGTGGCTACACGCCCATCGCCGGCCCCGCCGTCGACTGATCCCCAATCGGCCGGGGGGGTGAGCCCCCCCGGCCGCGACGGCGATACCGTCCCAGGGCCGCGCCGGCTTGCGACGGTGAGCCGCTTCTTGAAGAGCCCAGACGGGTTCGGAGTAGTCCAGCGGCGGCTCTCGGACGTATCGGATGAACGTGGAACGTCAGAGACGGAGCTGCTGCGATGACCGTGGAGGACCGCTTCGGCCAGGGCCTCGAAGAGGAACGTAAGAACCGGGTGCTCGGCACGTACAGCGAGACCGTGACCGATCCGGTCTCGGACTGGGCGACCGACTTCTCCGACCGTTGAACCGCAGGGCAGCCGCAGATTCCCTGCAGCCACCGCAAGCGGGACCCGCGTATTGTTGATCTTCGACGGCGATCGATTCTGTTAACGTTACCAGGTGTGACGAATCGAAGCCGGCCCACCGTCCGCGACGTGGCCAGCGCGGCGGGCGTGAGTGCGATGACCGTTTCCCGGGTGCTCAACCGCAGCCCGCTGGTGGCGCCTGAGACCGCGGACCGGGTCCGTGAGGTCATGGAGCAGATCGGTTTCCGGCTCAACCAGAGCGCGCGCAACCTGCGGCAGGGACGCACCACCACGATGATCGGCCTGGTCGTGGACGACGTCGCCAACCCGTTCTACGCGAGCCTGAGCCGGGAGGTCGAGCAGGTGGCCGAGCGGCATGACGCGCTGCTCGTGGTCGCGAGCTACGGCAGCGACCTGGCCCGCGAGCGCCGGGTCGTCACGACGTTGCTGGAGCGCGGCCTCGACGGCCTGCTCATGTATCCGGCGGCCGGCGATCACGGCTACCTGTCCGAGGAGCTGCTGGACAAGCGCCCGGTCGTGCTGCTGGGGCGCCGGCCGGGCGGGGTGGACACCGACTCGGTCGGGGTGGACAACGTCGGTGCGGCGATGCGCGCGGTGCTGCACCTGTTCGATCACGGACATCGGCGGATCGGGCTGGTGGGGTACGGCCAGGCCGAGTCCGGCGACGACCCGAACGCCGACCATCGGCTCGGCCGCATCGAGGGCTACCGGCGCGGGCTGGCCTCGGCCGGCATCGGATACGACCCGGACCTGGTCCGGCTCCGTTGCGCCGGGGTGAACGAGGCGGCGACGGCGGTCCGTGACCTGCTCGCCCTGCCGGACCCGCCGACGGCGTTGTTCGCCATGAACAACCGGATGACCGTGGGGGCGCTGCGGGTGCTGGGGACCGGGCTCGGCGGGGTCGCGCTGGTGGGCTTCGACGACTTCGAGCTGGCCGACGTCTTCGACCCGCCGATCACGGTGGTGGCTCCGGATCCGGGGGAGATGGGGCGCCGGGCTGCGGAGATCCTCTTCGCGCGGCTCGGGGGTGACGAGCGCCCGATCGAGCGCACCACCCTGGGTGCCGTCCTCATCGCGCGAGGTTCCGGGGAACTGCGGCCGAGGACCCGGCCTTGACGTGACCTACACAACCGATCTAACCTACTGGCTTGATAGGTTTTGGTAACGATAACATGAGCTAGGGGCACGACCGGTGATCTCACGGCGGCAACTCTTCAAGGGCCTCGGCGGCCTCGGCGCGGGCGTCGCCCTCAGTGCCTGCAGCGTGTCCACATCGAGTGGCGGATCGAGTCCGAAGCCGACCGCGCTTCCCTTCGACCTCCCCGAGACGGGCGCGAAGTTGCCCACCGGCGCGACGACCGTCCGCTGGCTCAACGGCGGGCCCGGCCCCAAGACGTACTTCTTCAACGACTTCATCGCCGCCTACAAGAACAAGCACCCGAACATCTCGGTGCAGTACGACGAGCTGCCCAACAACAAGATCGCCGAAGTGCTGCCGATCCAGTTGCGCGGTGGCGACGTCGCCGACGTCTTCCTCGTCATCGACGTCCCGATCTCCGAGCTGGTGGCCGGTGGCCGGCTCGCGGCCCTCGACGACGTCATCCCGAACTTCGCCGAATGGAAGAAGGCCTTTCCCTTCGGCACGCTCACCCCGGGCGTTCAGGTCTTCGGCGGCAAGACGTACGCGATCACGCCGAGCAGCGACCGGCGCAGCACCCTGCTGCTCCACAACACCGAGTATCTCCAGAAGGCCGGCTACGATCCGGCGGCCAAGCCGTTCACCTGGGAGGAGTTCCGGGCTGCCGCGAAGAAGGTCACCCAGCAGGGCAACGGCAAGTACTTCGGCCTGATCCTCCCGCAGGTGTTCGGGGGCGTCGTGGTCAATCTCGCCCAGCTCGCCGGTGTGCGCCTCGCGGACAACGGCATCGACTGGCGGACGGGCGAGTTCAACTACCACGACGACGGCGTGGTGGCGCTGGTGGAGCTGCTCCTGGCGATCAAGGCCGACGGCAGCCTGTTCCCGGGGTTCGCCGCACTCAAGGACGAGCAGGCCAGGGCCCGGATGGCCCAGGGCGCCGCCGGGATGACCCTGTCCGGGCCGTGGAACTTCCCGGTCTGGAAGGAGCAGAACCCGGCCTTCAAGTACGGCGTCTCGCGCCTGCCGGGACCCGACGGCGGCCACGCCGCGTACGCCGTCGGCGGCAGCAACCAGTTCGCCGTGCACGCGAACGCCGGCGCCGACCAGAAGGCGATCGCCGGCGACATGCTCTACCACCTCGGCACGGAATCCGGCCAGCTGGCCTGGAACCGGCTGACCGGCGCCGCCGACCCGGCCTGGTCGCCGCAGGCGATGAAGGCCATCCTCGCCTCCGACGCCCTCGACGCCCCCAACCGGGCAGCCCTCAAGATCTTCGACGAAACGGTACGCCTGGCGCCGAGCCCGCTGGTGCGCAACCCGGACAACGAGCATGTCCAGGTGGCGTTCACCCCGCCGAAGCCCAACCTCGCCCAGGTGGTGCAGGGCATCCTGACCGGACAGCTCACCGACGCCCGTAAGGCGCTGCGCGACCTGAGCGACCGGTCGGACAAGGCGCTCGACCAGGCGATCGCCAAGGCGAAGAGCCAGGGCACCGACGTGTCCCGCGACGACTGGAAGTTCGCCAACTGGGATCCGGCGCAGGACTACACCGAGGCCGACTACCGGCAACCGGCGTGACGATCGGCGGCAGGCTCTGGCAGCACCGGTGGCTCTACCTGTTCATGGTGCCGTCGGGTCTGCTGACGCTCATGTTCACGCTCTACCCGACGGTCATGTCCTGGTATTTCTCGTTCCTGGACTGGTCTGGCTTCAGTGACTCGGCGCACTTCGTCGGGTTCGCCAACTACGGGGAGGTGCTGCGCGACGAAATGTTCTGGGACGCGTTCGGGCGTTCGTTCCTCTTCGTGCTCGTGGCGGTGCCGATCCGGCTCACGCTGGCGCTGCTGGCGGCGATCGTGCTCAACAACCAGGCGCTGAAGCTCGGCCCGGTGTTCCGGACGATGTTCTTCCTGCCCGTCGTCACCACCGCCGCCATCGTCGGCGTGGTCATGTCACTGATGTACAGCCCGTTCAACGGTCCGATCAACGAGGCGCTGATGGCGGTGCACCTCATCGACCAGCCGATCGACTTCCTCGGCGAGCCGGGCACGTCGCTCTGGTCGGTGATGGCCGTCGAGATCTGGAAGAACTTCGGCATCACGATGATCTACTGGCTCGCCGCGCTGCAGACCGTTCCGCGCGCGTACTACGAGGCGGCGGCGGTGGACGGCGCCGGGCGGTGGCAGGTGTTGCGGCACATCACCCTGCCGATCCTGCTGCCGTTCGCGGCGATCATCACGCTGCTGTCCGCGAACAGCGTGCTGCACACGTTCGGCGTCGTGCAGACGATGACCGCGGGCGGCCCGTACTTCGCCAGCCAGACGGTGGAGGTCTACATCTACCAGACCGCGTTCGCGCCGGGGCAGGGCGGCGTGCCGCGCCTGGGATACGCCTCGGCCGCCGGCTGCCTGTTCGGGCTCTGCGTGATGCTCATCGCCTTGCTTCAGCTCTGGGCCGGCCGCAAAGTGGCGCAGACCCGGACGCACCTCGCCGTGGCGAGGACGGCGTGACGGGCCGGCGACACGGGATCGGGTCGGTGCGGGCGCGGCGCCACACCCACCGGATCCGGCTGGTCGTGGTCTCGGCCGTGCTCCTCGCGGTCTGCCTGGTCTGGATCTATCCGCTGATCTGGATGGTCGGCGCGTCGCTGAAGGCCAACGCCGAGGTCTTCGACGGCCTCGGCGTCTTCTCCAGCGTGCTGCACCTGGAGAACTACGTCCGGGCGTGGCGTGACGCGCGGATGGGGGAGTACTTCCTCAACACCGTCTTCGTCACGGGCGTGTCCATCGTCATCACCGTGACCGTCGTGGCGATGACGGGCTACGTCCTGGGCCGATTCCGGTTTCCTGGCAAGCCTGTCGTGATCGCGGTCTTCGCCGTCGTGATCTTCCTGCCCGAGGGCTACACGATCATCCCGGTGGCCGACCTCATCGCCAAGCTGCACCTCGATGGGTCGTTGTGGGGCCTGACGCTCGCCGAATCCGGCGGCGCGCACGTGGTGTCGACCCTGTTGTTCGCCGGATACTTCAGCCGGCTGCCGAAGGAGCTGGGCGAGGCCGCGGCGATGGACGGCGCGGGCTTCGTCCGCATCTTCTGGCGGGTGTATCTGCCGCTGGCCAAACCCGTGGTCGCGGTCGCGGTCATCCTGCAGTTCATGCACGCCTGGAACGACTTCCTGCTTCCGCTCGTGCTCACGCTGACCCGTCCTGAGCTGCGCACGCTCTCCGTCGGCATGTACGCGTTCCAGGGCGAGGAGTTCACCGACTGGTCGGGCATGATGGCCGCCGCGACCATCGGCCTGCTCCCGATCGTGCTGCTTTTCCTGTTCCTACAGCGTTACTTCGTGGAGGGCGTCGCCGGTGCCGTCAAGGAATGACCCGATAGCGGAGCGGCCGAACATCCTGCTGCTCTTCCCGGACCAGCACCGGCACGACTGGCTCCCGAACGCCCCGGACCTGCCCCTGCGCATGCCGCACCTGGCCGGGCTGATGGCGCGCGGAGTCCAGTTCGTCAACGCGGTGACACCGTCGCCGATCTGCGCGCCGGCGCGCGCCTGTCTCGCCTCCGGGCGGGACTACGACGCCTGCGGTGTGCCGAACAACCAGGCGAACTACCCGCTCGACCAGGAGACGTTGTACCAGCGGCTCCGGGAGACCGGGTACCGCGTCGGCGGAGCCGGCAAGTTCGACCTGCACAAGGCGACCCAGGACTGGGGGCTGGACGGCCGGCGGCTGCTTCCCGAGTGGGGGTTCACCGACGGCGTCGACAACGAAGGCAAGATCGACGCGGTGAGCAGCGGCGCCGAGCGGCCGGCCGGACCGTACATGGCGTATCTGCACCGTGAGGGTCTCGCCGCCACCCACGTCGCCGACTTCGCCGCCCGGCACGGCAAGCTGCCCAGCTACACCAACACCCGGCCCACCCCGCTGCCCGAAGAGGCGTACTGCGACAACTGGGTCGCACAGAACGCGCTCGACGTGCTGGACGGGTTCGAGCGCGAGCGGCCTTGGTATCTGGCGGTCAACTTCACCGGCCCGCACAACCCGATGGACGTCACGACCGAGATGCAGGACCGCTGGCGGGACGTGACGTTTCCGCCGCCCGTCGCCGGCCAGGACTTCGACGCCGACACCCATCAGCGGGTACGCCGCAACTACGCCGCGATGCTGGAGAACATCGACCGGCACATCGGGCGGCTGCTCGCCGCCGTCGCCGCCCGCGGCGAGCTGGAGCGCACGCTCGTCGTCTACAGCAGCGACCACGGCGAGATGCTCGGCGACCTCGGCCGCTGGTCGAAGAGCACGTGGCACCACCCGTCGATGGGGGTGCCGATGGTGGCCGCGGGTCCCGGCGTGCGCGCCGGCGTGACCAGCGACGCACTGGTCGCGCTGCAGGACCTGACGGCGACGTTCCTCGACTGCGCCGGCGCCGGCCCGCTGCCCGGCATGGACGGCCGCTCGCTCCGGCCGATCCTGCGGGGTACGGCCGAGGCGCACCGGCCGCACGTGCGGTGCGGGCTGGACGGCTGGCGCGCGGTCGACGACGGACGCTTCAAGCTCGTCCGCACCGGCGAAACACACCTGCTGTACGACCACGGCGCCGATCCGAACGAGCTGACGGACGTGGCCGATCAGTACCCCGACGAGGTCAACAGGCTGGCACGGCTGCTGAATATGCCGTCATGGGAGGAAAGTCTTCAATGTCTAGACAGTTAAGGCCGGTCGCGGTCGCGCTCGTGGCGCTGCTGCTCACCGTCGCCCTGGCACCGGCGAGCGCCGGCCCGGCGTCCGCCGCCCAGATCCGGTCGGACGCCGGCACGGCGGTCGTTGCCCAGACCCGGTCGGAGGATGTTTCGGCGGTCGTTGCCCAGACCCGGTCGGACGATCCGCTGAAGGACATGGGTGACGCGTTCCTCGTGGAGCAGGACGGTGGCTGGTTCTGCCCGCACAACCCCGCGCTGGAGTCCACCGCCGTCTGTCCCGCGGACACCGGCGAGGGCAGCGATTCGCGGACTTTCGCCGAGTACATGATCGAGCATGTCGTCGCGAACCCGCAGCTCACGCCGCCGATGTACCTGCGCGCGGGCAAGGCCCGCAACGACTGCTCGATCGTGCCGGGCGCCCCGTGCAGCACTGGTGTGCCGCCGGCGCCGGCCGAGGCGTGCCTGCCGGTGAGCCTGCCGCCCGCGCAGTACACGATCACCTCGCCGTACTGCGCCTTGCGGGGCCTCAAGGACGTGGGCATCGAACTGGGTGTGGTCGTCGGCGCCGCCGGTGACGAGGACGGTGACGTGAAACCGGCGCGCAGCGTCCAGGACATCACCTACCAGGCCTGCCGGATCAACCAGGCCGACACCTCGAACCTGTACGACTTCATGTTCCTCGACCTGGCGTTCAAGCTCGCGGACGCGGACCTGGTGAGCGTCGTGCAGAAGATCCAGGGCGGGGTCGCCTGGGATCCGGCCACGGGGGCGTACCAGACCTGCCCGTACGGCGGCTGGCGCAAGCTCATCACCAACGACACCACCTGGCCGGCGCGCACCCTCGCCACCGGCGCGTGGGGGCACGCCAAGTCGTTCAAGGTGCTCGAAGGCACTGACTGGCGGCAGAACGCCGAGGCCGCGGCGGACGGACTGGAGCCGGCGATCCGCACCGAGGACCTGGACTTCGTCCGCGCCGTGCACCAGCAGGATCCGGGCGGTCACCCGGTGCTGAGGTTCGAGGTGCCCTCCCAGAGCGACCGGTTCGCCCAGCTCGGCAGCGGAGACCAGTGCAACCTGCTGCGGCGCTGGGCGAAGCAGCAGAAGCAGAGCGCGCAGGAGGTCGAGCAGTTCTCGATCATCTACGCGTTCTACGTGCACGCGCTGCCGGACAAGGCCGAGACGTACGACAGCGTCTACCGAGGCACCTTCCTGCGCCAGCGGGAGCTGATCCACTACTACAACCCCGACCTCGGCGAGCAGTCGCTGAGCGTCTGTCCCCAGTGAGCGGGACCATGTCGCGGCCCAACGTCGTGCTCGTCTTCATGGACGACTGGACGCACTGGGCGCTGACCAGCGGACAGGTGCACACGCCGAACCTGGACCGGCTGGCGGCCCGCGGCACGGCGTTCACCCACGCGGTCAACCAGGGCTCCTGGACCGGCGCGGTCTGCGTCGCGTCGCGGGCGATGCTCGTGTCGGGGCGCTCGTTGTTCCACGCTCAGGCCGCGGTCGACGACTCGTCGGACACACCCCTGCTGGGTGAGGTCTTCGGCGCGGCCGGCTACCGGACCTTCTTCACCGGCAAGTGGCACAATCCGCTGGGAGCGCTGCGGCGGAGCTACCAGGAGATCGGGCCGTACGCCGGCGCGATGCTGGTGCCGGCGCGACTGCCGGACGGCAGCCAGGACATCGGACGGCCGGCCCCGGGCAACACCTGGGACCCGGCCGACCCGGCCGGCGAGGGGCACTGGATGCTCGTCGACGGCGAGGTCGTGCACTCCAGCCGGCGGTGGGTCGACTCGGCACTGGGCTTCCTCGACTCAGCCGCGGGCGGCGCCGCCCCGTTCTTCCTGCACCTCGCCCTGCACGCGCCGCACGACCCACGCCAGGCACCGGCGCGCTGGCTCGACCGGTATCCGGCCGACGAGGTGCGGCTGCCGCCCAACACGTTGCCGGAGCACCCGTTCGACCAGGGCGACCACCTTATCCGCGACGAGTTGCTGGCGCCGTTCCCGCGCACGCCTGAGGCGGTGCGCCTGCACCGCCGGGAGTACTTCGCCATCGCCTCGCACGCCGACGAGCAGATCGGGCGGCTCCTGGACGACCTGGACCGGCGTGGCCTCACCGGCGACACGATCGTGGTCTTCTCCGGCGACCACGGGCTGGCCCTCGGCGAGCACGGGCTGATGGGCAAGCAGTCGCTGTACGACCACAGTGTGCGGGTGCCGCTCGTGCTCGCCGGGCCGGGCGTGCGGTCCGGCGTGCGTGATGAGCGGCTGGTCTACCAGGCGAGCATCTTCCCGACGCTGTGCGCGCTCACCGGCGTGCCGGCGCCGGCCACCGTGGAGTTCCCCAGCTTGAGCGAAGCCGGGGACGACGATCCGGTCTTTCTGGCGTACCGGCATCTCCAACGCGGGGTGCGGACCCGGAGGTGGGCGCTGATCGCGTACGCGCCGGCCCGCCGGATGCAGCTCTTCGACGTGATCGCCGACCCCTGGCAGACCCGGGATCTGGCGGCGGATCCGGCGTATCGCGACACCCTCCGCCGGCTGCTGGCGGAGCTGCGCCGCCGCCAGGACGAGCTGGAGGATCCCAGCGGCGGATGGGCCGGCCAGATCGATGAGTCGTGGCACCGGTGATCTTTCCAGCTCGCGTTGCGAGAAGTGGGTCTCAGCGCGGGACCGAGTCCGGCGGGACGGTGGAACCGTTCCGACGACGGCGGTAGTGATCCCGCACAAAGGCCGCCGCGCATCCGAGCGTGATCATCCCGAAGACGATGCCGACGGCGACGTTGCTGACCGTGAGCGAGGTGACGATGTTCAACACCGCGCTGACCACCAGCACGACGCCAAGCACTGGCCGAAGCTTCATGTCTCTCCTGTCAGGTTTGCCCTGCTGACCCGACCGAAGCTACGGTGAGCCGCGAGGCGACGACGATCCCGCCAGCGCGACAGAGCGGGTACAGCCAGCTGTACTCATAGGGAGCACTGATGCCAGCCAGCGGCGCCGACCGGTGGGATGTGGTGGCCCGCGCTCGCGCGATGCTGGATGGCTTGGAACAACTCGTGCAGGGGCTGGGCACGGCGGTGCTGGCGCTGGTCACGCTGGGCTTCGCCATCGCCACCGCGGTGTTGTGCCTGGTCGGGGTGGGTCTGCTGCTGATACCCACTGTGGTGCGATTACTTCGCGTGGTGGGCGACAGGGAACGAGCGCGGCTGTCGAACATCGGCCCGGAGGTGATCGCCCCGGAGGAGGCGCCGGGACTCGCCACGGAGGCCACTCGGCGCGAGCTGATCTGGCTGGTCATTCACGCGCTCTACGGGCTGTTCCTGGGCCTGATGGGAGTGTCGTTCCCAATCTACGTGCTGCGCGACGCCACGTTCCCGCTGTGGTGGTGGATGCTGCCTCCGGAGGAGGCGGCGACCGCGGCCATGGGGCTGTGGCAGGTGACCGACGCGCCCGGCGCGCTCGCCGTCAGCCTGCTGGCACTGGCCTGGGTGGTGGTCAGCTTGGTGGTGTTCCCGGCCATGGCGCGTCTGCAGGCCTGGCCGGGCCGAAAACTCCTGGCTCCACCGGCGGGCGCGGATCTGGCGCTGCGCGTGCAGCAACTGACCGCCACGCGGGCCAACGCGCTCGACGCCCACGCCACGGAGCTGCGGCGTATCGAGCGGTCGCTGCACGATGGGACGCAGAACCGGCTGGTCGCCGTCACGGTTCTGATCGGTGCGGCACGGCGGGCTCGTGATCCTGCCGCCGCGGACGAGCTGCTCGAACGCGCCCAGGCTGCGGCGGAGCTGGCGCTCGGCGATCTGCGCGGGGTGGTGCGAAGCATCCTGCCGCCGGTGCTGACCGACCGGAGCCTGGCCGACGCGTTGACCGGCCTGGCCGCCGCCTGCCCGGTGCTCTGCCGGGTGGAGGCCGATATTCCGGTCCGTTGCGCTGTCTCGGTCGAGGCCGCGGCCTACTTCGTGGTCGCCGAAGCGCTCACCAACATCGCCAAGCACAGCCAGGCGAGGAAAGCCACCGTAACGGCCAGGCGAGGCGAAGGCCGGCTGCACCTGAGCATCACCGACGACGGCCTCGGGGGAGCCGACGAGCACCAGGGCTCGGGTCTGGTCGGCATCCGCCATCGAATCGAAGCACACGATGGGACATTCATGCTGGACAGCCCTGTCGGCGGCCCGACGAGAATCGCGGTGAGCCTGCCATGCGGATCGTGATCGCCGAAGACGACCCGCTGCTGCGTGAGGGCCTGGCGCTGCTGCTGCGGGCCGAGTCGCTGGACGTTGTGGCCACGGCCGAGGACGCGGAGAGCTTCTTGAAAGCGGTCGACGCCTGCGAACCGGACGTGGCCATCGTGGATGTGCGCATGCCGCCGACTCATACGGACGAGGGGATCGCGGCCGCGGTCGAGGCGAGGCGGCGCCGGCCGGGGCTGGCCGTACTGGTGTTGTCGGCCTACGTCGAACAGGCCTTCGCCACCGAGTTGCTCGCCCACGGCAGCGCGGGTCTGGGGTACCTGCTGAAGGAGCGCGTCGGACGGGTTCAGGAGTTCATGACCGCGCTGCACCGGGTCGCCGATGGAGGCACGGCCATCGATCCGGACGTCGTCGCGCAACTACTCGTGCGTACGCAGCCGGACAGGCGGCTGGAACGGCTCAGCCCGCGCGAGAGCGACGTGCTGGCGCTGATGGCGGAAGGACTGGGCAACACTGCCATCGCCGAGCGGCTCGTGGTCACCGAGGGGGCGGTGCACAAGCACATCCGCAGTATCTTCGCCAAACTTGACCTGGCGCCGGACGACCGGGCCGACCGCCGCGTCGCAGCCGTCCTGCACTTTCTCGACCACGCTTCCAGCTAGCTGTACCCCGAGGTCTCCAGGCAGCGGGATCGATCACGACCTGTGCGCTCCGACATGGTGGGACACATCCGAAACCGAAGGGGTGTCCCCATGTTCACCAAGCTCGCCTTCGCGGCGACCGCCGCCACCGCCGCAGTCGCCACTGCTGGCGCGACCCCGGTCCTGCACGACGCCGCCGTGCAGGACCGGACCGTCCCGCACAGCACTGTTTCCATCACGGCGCCGGCGGACTACGCCGCTGCCGTGCAGGGCAAGCTCGACGAGCTCGTCAAGCGGAACAAGTTCCCCGGTGCTCTGGCCGCCGTCCAGGACGTCAACGGCAGCACCAGCCACTACACCGCCGGCGTCGGGGACCGGCGCACCAAGGCGAAGGTCCCGGTCAACGGCCGGGTGCGGATCGCCAGCAACACCAAGATGTTCACCGCCGTGGCCGTGCTGCAATTGGTGGGTGACGGCAAGATCGGCCTCGATGATCGGGTGGAGCAGTATCTGCCGGGCCTGATCCGCGGCAAGGCGGGCGACGGCCGCAAGATCACCATCAGGCAGCTGCTGCAGCACACCAGCGGCCTGCCGAACTACACCAGCACGATGCCGGACATCTTCAAGATCCGCTACCGGTATCAGTCGCCGCATGACCTGCTGCGGATCGCCTTGACACAGAAGAAGACCTTCGCGCCGGGCAAGAGCTGGGCCTACAGCAACACCGGCTATGTGGTGGCCGGGCTGATCGTGGAGAAGGTCACGCGCAAGCCGCTCAGCTCGGTGATCACTCGGCAGATCATCAAGCCGCTCGGGCTGCGCGGCACGTACTGGCCTGCCAAGCGCGATGTGAGCATCCGCGGCGCGCATCCTCAGGGTTATGCGCCCAAGAAGGCCGGCGGTCCGCTGCACGACATCACCAGGTTGGACCCGTCCTGGGGCGGGGCCGCCGGGCAGCTCATCGGCACGCCGGGCGACCTCAACCGCTTCACGCGAGCGCTGCTGGACGGCAAGCTGCTCAAGCCCGCGCAGCTCAAGGAGATGCTCACCACCGTCAAGGCTCCCAAGTTCCTGCCGGGCTGGCGCTACGGCCTGGGCATCGCGGAGATCCCGCTGAGCTGCGGCGGCGTCGCCTACGGCCATGGTGGTGACATCGACGGCTACGAGACCCGTAACGCCGCGACCAAGGACGGCCGCGCGGCTGCGATCGCGGTGACCCGGCTGCCGGCCGACGAGAAAGCCCACAACAATGTGCTCGCGACCCTCGACACCGCCCTGTGCACTGACTAGGCAGGTCCATCGAGGAGGGCTTCTGATGCGCAGCGTGACCTGTTCGATGGACGTCTCACAGCTCGAGCCTGCTGCTGATCAGCGATCCCTCAGGAAGGCCAGCGCGTCGGGGGCGAACCGCTTGTCGGTGAAGGTGCTGCTGTGGCTCCGGCCCGGGTAGACGACCAGTTGCGCGTCGGCGATACCGGCCACCGTCTGCCTGGCCAGGTCCAGCGGATATATGACGTCCTTCTCGCCGTGGACGAGCAGTGTGGCCGCTTTGATGTCGGCCAGCCGCTCACGCAGGTCGAAGCCGTCTTCGGCGTTGAGCACGGTCGCCGCGTCCGTGTGGTCCCTGGCGCCGTCCGACAACCACAACAGCCCGGAGAGCAGCCACCGCCCGATCGGTGACTCGGTGACGACCTCGGCCAGCGCCGGGCTGGGGCGCCTGCCCTGGCGCACCCTGTCGATGTACGCCCGCTGGGCCCGCTTGCCGACCGGGCCGAGGGTGGCCGCCGTCCCGCCGAGAACCAGCCGATCCACCAGGTCGGGGTGGTCGGCGGCGAGCTGGAGGGCGATCGACCCGCCGGTGGATATGGCGAGTATGCTGGCCGGCCCCTTGATCGCCTTGGCATAGAGGGCGGCCAGGTCGGCCATCGTCGTGGTCGGTGGCAGGCCCGGTGGGCGGTTGAGCAGGTGAACGGTGAAGTGCTCGGTGAACGGCTTGATCAGCCGCATGGTGGACCAGAGGGCGAGTCCTCTCGGGCTGGCGGCCTCGGGGGTGAAGAGCAGGACGACCAGGGGAGGGCCGTCACCGATCGTCAGATTCAGCATGAGGTGATGCCCTCCGTCACCGCGTCGATCAGGCGGTCCATGACCGCCGGGTAGATGTCAGGCCCCAGGTGCTCGGCGTGCAGCGGGGTGAGCAGCACCGCGCGGAGCACGCCGAGCAGCACCTGCGGGTCGCCCTCCAACCGCGTGCCGATGAACTCCAGCACGTGACTCATGGGCCCGCCGGCCGCTGCGGCCATCCGCTCAGGAGTGAGCCGGGCGGCCACGGCGGCCATCTCCTCGGGGTGGGCCATCAGCCGCCGGTACAGCGGGTTGGTGTCGAGCTCGGCGACTGTGGCGCGAAGGAAACGCCGCAGCGCGTCGCGGGTGTCGGCGCCCTTGCACAGGCCCTCGTCGATGACCCGACGGCTGACCTCCTCGCTCTGCCGTAGGGCGGCCTCGAAATAGAGGTCCTCCTTCGACTCATAGAAGGAGTAGAGCGACGCCTTGGCGATCCCCGCGGGAGCGGTCAGTTCTTCGATGGACGTCTTGCGCAGACCCTGGGTCGAGAACAGGCGGGTCGCGGTGTCGAGCAACCGCTCGGTGATCCGCGCCCGCTCTGCGGGGGAGAAGACCGGGGACATGTGTCTCCATATGAACGATCGGTTTATTTGTTCATATGATAGCAAGCGAGCCCCCTGTGCGCGCGATCACGGGCGGCCCGCGCGGGGCTGGTCGAGCCTCCGGCGTCTCCGAACAGGTCGATGAGATCCAGCGGTGACTGTCCCGGCCGGACCGGCAGCGTGGCGTCGTTCGTACCGAGAATGACGACCTGCGCGCGAGTGGCGCGGCAGGCGAGCGCCGCCCCGAAAAGTGGATAAGCGTGCGTATGAAACCTTTTGGGTTGCTGTAGCTGAGGGCGGGCGGTGCTGAGAGTGCGCGGCCTTTTAGTCGGTGGACGAGAAACGCAGTTCGGGGTCCGGGTCGGTGGCCAGCCGCAACAGCGGCATTTTCCATGCGCGTAAATAATGCGTCGGTGGCTGTACTGAATGCGTAGGGATGTTGTAGAGAATGGTGTCATCCGGCCGCCGGGGCGTGTTGCATGAATGCGTTCCCGTCGGAAGGAGTGGTCGATGCGCGGGCGTTCTGGGGAAGTGTTGTTGCCCGCCGGGTTCGTCTTGGCCGTCGGCGCCTGTGTGGTGGCCGCCGTTGCCTTTGCTGAGATCTCGGCACGCGTCGTCCTGGTGACGGTGGCCGTCGGCTTGTTCGGAGTCTGGGCGAGACGCTACCTCGCCGCGCTGGCGACCGGGGTGATGGCATGGTGCTTCGCGACGGGCTTTCTCGTGCACGCCGCAGGGGAGTTGGCGTTCCAGCCCGACGACCTCGCCAGGCTGGGCACGATCAGTGTCGCGGCACTCGTCGGTTGTGCCTGCGGGCAGGTGCGTCGCGTCCTGCGCTCGCGTCGCCCGACGATGGCCGTGGAGACCAGGCCGGCCTTGTTGCCCCAGCGCGGGTAGACCGTCGTCCTGTTGACGCCCGCCCGCCCGCCCGCCCGACCGCCCGCCCGCCCGCGCGCTCGGTCGAGGCGCGGCTGCGCGACCGCGATCCCGCCCGCGTCGTGCCCAAGGGTGACGCCGGGCTCGCTCACGAACGGCGATCAGGTCGCCCACACTCGCCTGTCGCGGCTCGGGTATTCAGTGTTGCTATGTACCAGTAGTCAGTGTTACTGTGTACCAGTAGTCAGCAACGCTGAATAGCTGAGGGGAAGCGCGGACATCCACGGGGTCAAGAACCTCCCGGACGCCTGACCGCGTTCCACCAGCCGTCCGTTCCATCGAATTCTCCGTACCAGATCAAAGGAGCACATCACCATGTCCATCACCCTTAACGACCAGGACAAGCTCACCCTTCGCACCGCCGCGTGGGGCGCCGTCTCCCTGATGTCCGCCGCTGCTTCCGCCGGCTCGCCCGGGGCCCACCGGGCCGCCACCGACGGCTCGATCGCCCTGGGCTCAGCGACCGGCCTGACCGGGCACGTCCTCGGCAAGTACCCCAAGGACGCGAACCTGAAGAGCAAGACCGTGGCCGGACTCGCCGATGAGGTGCTGCCGGCCCTGACGGCGGCCATGAGCCTGCTCAAGCAGCAGGATTCGGCAGAGGCCGGCAACTTCCGCAGCACCGTCGTCGTCGCCATCGAAGCCGCTGCCCAGACCCACAAGGGCCGGCCCAGCCCCACCCTGGCCGACATGATCCGCAAGATCACGGCAGCCCTCGACGCCGCTTGATGGGACGTCGATCCGCACAGCCACCGATGGGCACGCAGCCGCCGGCCGGCCGCTGCGTGCCCATCGACCCCGAGTCGCTCGGCGAGCTCTTCGCCTGAGCGCGACACCAGAGACGAGAAACCATGAGAACCACATCCCCACCAGCGATCCTGGAGACCAGGGCACGCATCCTCGGCGGGCGCCGGCGCCCGGCCCTCCGCGGTGAGGTCTTACGGCGCGTGGGCGTCGTGGCGCTGGCGGCCGTGCTGCTGGCCGGCGTGGCCACCCCCGGGGTGGCCACCGCGGCCGGCAAGCCGGCGCCGAAGGCCGCTGCCGGGCAGGATCGCCCGGAGCTGCAGAAGGCCGTCCAGGAGTTCGTCGCTGCCGGTTATGCCGGGATGCAGATGCGCGTGCACGATCAGCAGGGTGACTGGGCCGGCAGCGCCGGGGTGCGCCGGCTGGGCCAGGCCGCCAAACCGCCGACGAACGGGCGGTTCTGGATCGGCAGCAGCACCAAGACCTTCACCGCGACCCTGGTGTTGCAGCTGGTGGCCGAGGGCAGGATCGGGCTGGACCAGCCGGTGACCGGCTACCTGCCCGAGCTCGGGCTGGACCGGCGGATCACGGTGCGGATGTTGTTGCAGCACACCAGCGGGTTGTTCAACTACACCGGCGATTTCACCGCCGACGGGACGTACGTGCCGGGGATTCCCGGCGCGGGCAAGGAGTGGGTGGACAACCGGTTCCACCGCTACCAGCCCGAGGAGCTGGTACGGCTGGCGTTGTCCAAGCCGGCGAAGTTCGCGCCGGGGGCGGGCTGGAGCTACGCCAACACCAACTACACGCTGGCCCTGCTGCTGATCGAGAAGGTCAGCGGCCGCTCCTACGCCGAGGAGATGCAGCGGCGCATCCTGCGGCCGCTCGGCCTGTCGGGCACCATGGTGCCGGCCGTCACCCGGACGCGGCTCCCCGGGCCGTACGCCCACGGCTACTACCGCTACCAGGTCGCGGCCGATGAGTGGAAGGTGATCGACGTCACCCGCCAGAACCTCTCCCTGCTGGCCGGCGCCGGTGACATGATCTCGACCACCCAGGATCTCCAGACGTTCTTCTCCGCGCTGAACGGCGGCAAGCTCCTGCCGGCCAAGCTGCTGACCGAGATGCGCGAGCCCGACCCGAGGAGCGCAAGCTTCTACGGCCGCTACGGCCTGGGGATGTACGTGCAGGACACGGGCGCGGACTGCGTCGGCGTCATCCTCAACCACGACGGCAGCCCTCCGGGGGGCTACGGGTCGCTGATGTACAGCACGCCCGACGGCAGCAAGACCCTGACCGCCTCGATCACCATGGGGGACGCCGCGATCGACCAGGCAACGGTGTTCCCGAAGGCGTTGGACAAGCTCATCCACGAGGTGTTCTGCGGCGAGGAGACCGCGGGCTGACGGCGCCAAGCCGACTCAGTAGCCAGGACCGCTGAACCCGTGAGACTTCGGCATCCCGCTCGATGCGGCGGAACGGCACTCGTGGCCGTCGGGCTCGGGCAGCCTCACAGCCGGGATCTCAGCACGGCGACCTCGGGCCAGGGGTCGAAGCCGTGCTCGATCAGCCAGCGGACCGCCAGCAGGCTTCGCAACGACCACCACGCGCGGATCACGTCGAGGTCGGCGTCGGTGCCGTAGCCGGCGATGACGTCGCCAAGGTGCTCCTCGTGTCCGAGCGTCAAGGTGGCGAGGTCGAACAGGGCGTCGCCCTGACCCGCCTCGGACCAGTCGATCACACCGGTGACCTCGTCACCGTCGACGAACACGTGGGTGATCTGCAGGTCGCCGTGCGTGAACACCGGTGTCCACGGCCGGAGCGCGGCCTCGGCGACCCGGCGGTTGTGCGTGACCAGGTCGGTGGGAAGGACGCCGTTCGTGATGAGCCACTCGCACTCGCCGTCGAGGTTCGATGCGATCTCGTCGAGGCTGCGACCGGGCCATGGCGGCAGCGGCGCGTCGTGCAGCATCCGTGCGGCGGCACCCGCCGCGGCCCACGCCGCCGACGACGCGGTCGACGGCTCGCCGAGGCGGCCGAGTGCCGTCCCTGGGAGGGCGGCGAGCGCGAGCACGGGCGGTTTGCGCCACCTGACCTCCGGAGTCGGGATCGGTGCCAGAGCCATCGCCTCGACCTCGACGTCGGTGCGCGTCTGATCGGCGTCGATCTTGAGGAACACGTCGCCGACGCGCAAGGTAGCGCGCTCGTGATGGGCGACGACGACCTCGACCTCCTCCACGTCGGCCATTATCGCGGGGATGACCATCGACGTCGCCGGGTTTATCGATGGGCCTCCGAGAGGCGCAAGCTGCCGGTTGTGTACTCCTGGCCGCGTGACCACGCCTACGTTCCACCCGCGCCGGGCGCGCGCTCGCCGTACTCCTTGCGGAGGATCAGCGGTGGGCGCGCAGTGCGGCGAGCAGCCATTGGAAGGCCGGCACCGCCTCCGGCGCCGGGGGCAGGCCCCGGAGGAGGTTCAGAAGCTGCCAGTACCGCTCCACCCGGGGCTCGGCGACCAGTTCCAGCCAGTCCGTCAAGGAGGCGGTCTCTTCAGCGGGAAGGTCGGCAAGGATGATCCGGTCCAGGATCATCCTTGCTCCGGACGATTCCGGCGGGATTTCCTTGTTGAGGGCGTCGGCTGCGTGCTCGAGGACCAGGGGCCGGAGGTTGAGGCCGAACTCGAGGCGATTGTGTGCTCTCCGCTCAGGACCATCCGCCGGACCGTCTGCTGGAAGCTCTCGTCGGCGACCAGCCCGGCCAGCTCGATCCAGGCGTTCACCTGCTCGGACGTCGGGTCTTCGGGAAGCTCGGAGGGGAGGTCACGCATCCACTCCGCGACGAGAGCGGCGTCCTCGTCGATGACGTCGGCGAATGCCCCGTTGACGAACTCGTCGATGATCTGCCGGCGTTCCCGCTCGACCTGTGGGCCGGGGGGACGACGCCGCTGTCGGACCAGAAGCGGATCGTGCGCGTCCGCAGCCCGGTGCGCTGGGCCAGCTGCCCGATCGTGTAGAGATCCGTCGCGTTCCGCATGGCTCGAATCTGCACCTTCCACCCACTGGAACCGCAAGCGATGCGCCCAGATTCAATCCGCTGACGGCGTCGGGACGCAGAGGGGACGATCCCCCCATCAGCTCGGACGCGGGCAGCGAGCCCGTGTCAGTGCCTCGATGGATCCACCACGCCGCTGACGTCCGAGGTCGCGATGGTGCCTTGGCCGGGATCGGCTTGGTGGGAGCGAGAGTCCAGGGCGATATGGCGATTGTCGCTCATCACCCACAGCCGGCCGGGCGGCACCTTGATGGTGAAGCGCACATACGAGGCGGGTGGAGCGGCGAGGTACCGCTCGTCCAGCGCCGCGCCGTTCACCTGTAGCCGGCCCTGGGCATCGCAGCAGGTCACCGTGCTTCCTGGGACGCCGATGACTCTGGATACGTGCAGAGTGTCCGGGGTCATGCCGGTCCAGCCGTGCGGCGTTTCGAACACGACGACGTCGCCGAGGCGGGGAATGTAGTCGCCGGCGGTGCGCCGGGCGGAAAAGCGTGCTCCCTGTTCGATGGTGGGCTCCATCGGCTCGCTGTTCATGGTGCGGGTGAACTCGCCGGCCGCCGTGGCAAGGAGTCCGCAGCCGGTGCCGGCAGCCAGGAGGACAAAAAGCGACACAGTTGCCGTACATGCACGCATCACCGGAGCATTATGTCGGACGGAGATCCTCTTCGAGGAAGAAGAGCTGTTCCCCTCAACCCTGGGCAACGACCACCTGTTCGCCCCGCTGTTCCCGGCCGCGCCGGACGGCCGTCGGCGGTGTCGCGCGGGAGTGTCCCGTCACATTCTTCAGCGCGGGACTGACGAGCTGACCGTCCGCGGGGCCGGTTGCCCGTCCGGGGTGCCGAGCGCCGGCGTCTCACGTTCGGCCGACGATGACGACCGGCAGGCCCGGCCGGCGGGCGACGGCCTGGCGCAGCACCTCCCGTGCGTCTTCGACCAGGACGCGCTCGCCCTCGCTGTGCCCGTGCCCGGCGTGGTCGAGGGCGTGCACCTCGGCTCCGATGGTGGTCAGCCGGAGCGCGAGCTGGTCGTACAGGCCGAGATGCTCGCCGAGCCCGTGCAACAGCAGGACGATCGCCTGAGGTTGGAGGAGAGTCGGCCAGTGGCGGTGATGGATCGCGCCGCGACGGCCGGTGAGGTACGGCATGCGGATATTGTGCGCCGCCCTTCCTCCTCAGTTCAACATATTTCCTACCGGTTTTGCGGGCTATTTGGCGGCATGCGGGCGGATCAGCTCGGCCTGGCGGTCGGCGGAGCCCAGAAGCGCTCGTAGTTGCCGACGGTCGACAGCGAGCGGGGCTCGGCCCGGTCGAGGTAGAGGATGCCGTTCAGGTGGTCGGTCTCATGCTGGGCGATCCGCGCCGGCCAGCCGGACAGCTCCACGTCGTACGCGCACCCGCCGCCGTCGAGAGCCGACAGCCGCACCCGCTCGTGGCGCGGGACGACGGCGGTCAGCCCCTCGACGCTCAGACACCCCTCGTAGAACGCGTGGTACCCGGACCCCAGGGGAGTGACGACGGGATTGACGAGTTCGAGCGCCGGCTGGGGCGCGCGCCTCCGCTCCGCGGCGATCTCCGGGGGTACGTCGGCGGGGTCCTCGATGACGGCCAGGGCCAGCGGGATGCCGATCTGCGGCGCGGCCAGCCCCACTCCGACGCCCGGCAGGTGCTTGAACATGGCGTCGAGCAACTCGCGCAGCAGGCCGTCGGGGAGTTGGCCGTCGTACGGCTCGGCCGTGCGGCGCAACACCGGGTCGCCGGCCTGGGTGACGGACCAGGGCCGGGGCGCCGCCAGCAGGGCGTGCACCCGCTCGGCCAGTTCCTCGCCGCCGCTCACCGCGAGCCTCCCGCCGTGCCCGGGCGCGGACGGTCGCCGGCGGCGTACTGGTGCTCCATGCGCAAGGGGTCCTTTCGGTCAGCAGTCGCCCGGCAGACACGCGCGAGCGAAGTGCAGCCTCTCACACCGGCTCCCGTCGCTCCGCGATCTCCACCAGCATCCCGCCTTCCGCGAGACCACCGACTTCTCCACCTACCGCCACACCGTCTTCACCCCCAAGGAGGGCGTCAAGCGCATAGATGTGGCACCGTCCCAGGGAGCTGGGGACGCCCCGCACGGCCGGGAGAGCCTCAACGCCTGACCGGCCGTCGCATGCCGGTTCGGCTTCGGCATGGCTGCGAGAGCCTTACCCGCCTCGGCGCAGGCGAACGTCGCGTGGTCTGTGGCGTCACACGGGCCGGTGCGGCTTCGCCCCTTCAGCGGGGACGGCATCCTGCTCGTCGGCGGAGAGCTCCGGGGCCTCTGCGGCCGGGGGCTCGTCCGCGCGGCCGGTGCCGAGGATGAGCGCGGCCAGCAGCACCACCGCGCAGACGACGCCCAGCATCACCCGGTAGTCGAGAGCCGCGATCAGGCTGGCGCCCGCGGCGATGGAGGCGACCTGCGGCACGGTCACCCCGAACTCGAAGGCGGCGAAGACCCGCCCGCGCAGGTCCTCAGGGGTGCGCCGCTGGAGCGAGGTGGTGGCGCCGATGACGATCCACGGCGCCGCCACGCCCAGCACCAGCATGCCCGCGATGACGACCGCGGCGATCGGCACGATGAGCAGCAGGCTGCTCGTCGCGACCATGACCAGCGCGACGACCACCAGCCCGCGTTCGCCGGCGCGGCGGATCACCCCGCCGGCCAGCACGCCGCCCGCGATGGTGCCCACCGCCTGCGCCCCGGCCAGGACGGCGAGGAAGGTGGCCTGGCGTGCCAGGCCGTCGGTGACCACGGCGATGGCGATGGACTCGAAGAAGCCGATGACGAGCATCGTGAGCGCGCAGGCGATGACGAGCCTGCGCAGGCCGGCGGCGTCGCGCAGGAAACGCAACCCGCCCGTGGTCTCGGCGATCAGCGACTGGCCGGTCCCGGTGGGGCGCGGCTCGGAGACCCGGATGAGGAGGACGGCCGCGGCGGCCACGACGAAGAGCGCCGCGTCGACCACCACGACGACCTGGGCGCCCTGCCAGACGAACAGCCCGGCGCCGATGATCGGCGCGAACACCCTCAGCAGCCCGCGCATCGCCTGCACGGCGCCGTTGGCGTCGCCGAGCTGCTCCTCCGGGACGACGGTGGGCAGGAACGCGTTCTGGGCGGGCCCGGTGACGCTGCCCAGCGCGCCGTACAGGAACATGATCACGTAGACGAGCCAGACGTCGTCCCGGTCCTTGACCAGCAGGAGCAGCAGGACGACGGCCGCCGACGACAGGTAAGAGGCGGCCAGCAGCGGGCGGCGGCGGAAGCGGTCCACCAGCAGGCCCGACAGGGGCAGCACCAGGCTGCCGCCGACGAAGGCGAACATCACGAGCCCGGCGGCCGGCGTGCTTCCCGTCAGCGTTTTCACCCAGATGGCCATTGCCAGGAATAACGCGTAGTCGCCGAGATTGGAAAGCACGTCGCCGAGAATGTAGTAGCGCATCTGCGGGCGCTTGAGTAGGTGCGCCATTTCCGGCTCTCTTCCCGTCGCGGCTGCTTATCCGGCGTCACTGTAACACCGGCCGAGTACGGCCCGGCCGAACCTGGCGCGAACTTGCCACCTTGCTGCCCGCCTGCTCGTGGCAGGCGCGGCACCAGGCTAGCTTCCTGCTCAGCACGCGGAGTTTCGTGGAGTTCTCATTCTCTGAATTGGCGTGGTCTACCATGGAAAATCAGATATTCGAGGCCGCGGAACGGCTCGCGGATAAACTCGGCGTCCCTTCCGGTGCGGTTATCGCGGTGGCCGGGCTGGTGGTGCTCGCCCGGCACTGCGGCGCGAAGGAGCTGAGCGGCGAGATCTGCGGGCAGGAGGTCCGGCTGCCGTGGCGCGCCCCCCTGCGTGCGCTCGTCGAGCGTGCCGCGACGGTGCCCGGCGTGGCCGGCCCGGTGGTGACGGTGACCACGGACGGCGGGACGCTGGCGGCGGATGTCGAGGCCCGATCGGTCGAGGCGGAACCGCTGCTGCGCGGGCGTCTGGGCGCGGCCCTCGCCGCGGATCTGGAGCAGCCGGCCGGGCGGGCGTGGTTGTGGGGCGAGGAGGACGAACGCATCGTCGCGGGCGCCCATACCGAGCGAGCCTGGGACAGAGACCGCACCGTGGCGTCGATGATCCGGGAGCACATGGTCTCCCGGCCCGGCGAGGTGGCGATCGAGCAGGACGGCAGGGCCGTCACCTACCAGCAGCTCGGCGAGCTCACGGCCGCCGTCGCCGCGGGCTTCGCGCGGGCCGGGGTCGCGCCCGGCGACCTGGTCGGCATCGGCCTGCCGCGCCGGATCGAGACCATCGCGGCGCTGCTGGCGACGTGGTCGCTGGGAGCCGGGTTCCTGCCGCTCGACCCTGCGCACCCGCCGCTGCGGCTGGGCCGCCAGCTGGAGGCGGCGGGCGCGCGCTACGCGCTGCTGCCGTCCGGTGCCGGCGTGCCCGGGTGCACGCTGCTCACCCTGGAAACGGGAGCTCCGGAAACGGGAGCTCCGGAAACGGGGGACCTGGAAACGGGGACCCCGGAAACGGGCTCGCCGCCCGGGTTCCCGGTGAGTCTCGACGGCGTCGCCTACGCGCTGTCCACCTCGGGCTCCACCGGCACCCCCAAGGCGGTCGCCATCCCGCACGCCGCGCTGCGGCACTGCGTGGGCGCCATCGCCCACCTGATCGGCGCCGGCCGCCCGCATGTCACCTGCATGGCCACACTGACCTTCGACATGTCGACCATGGAGATCTTCCTGCCGCTGGCGACCGGCGGGCGCCTGCTGCTGGTCCACGAGGACCTGCAGCGCGACCCCGAACGGCTGGCGGCCTGGTTGTCCGGCAGGCGCCTGGACCTGGTCCAGGCCACCCCCTCCACCTGGCGGATGACCGTGCCGTACCTGGAGCCGGGCAGCCTCGCGGGCGCCGATGTCATCGCGGGCGGCGAGGCGCTCAGCGCCTCACTCGCCGCCGGGCTGCAGCGCGCCGGCGCCCGCGTCTGGAACGGCTACGGGCCGACCGAGACCACCATCTACACCGTCACCCACCAGGTGCCCGACCCTCCGGCGGACCCGGTGCCGATCGGCAGGCCGCTGCCCGGCATCCGCGCCGCCGTACTCGACCAGTGGGACCGCGCGGCCCCCGTCGGGCAGATCGGCGAGCTGGTGCTGGCCGGCCCGCAGCTCGCGCTCGGCTACGCCGGCGACCCCGCGCGGACGGCCGCGGTCTTCCAGGAGCACCCCGAGCTGGGCCGGGTGTACCGGACCGGCGACCTGTGCGCGTGGCGGCCGGACGGCACGCTGGCCTACCACGGCCGCGTCGACCATCAGGTGAAGCTGCGCGGCCAGCGGATCGAGCTGGAGGAGATCGAAGCCGTCGCCGAGCGGCACCGGCTGGTCGTCAGGGCGGCGGCGGTGGTGGCCGAGCACACGGCCGACGACAAACGGCTGATCCTGTACGCGCAGGCGGACGGCCTGCGCGGAGCCGAGCTGCGCGAGCACCTGGAGCAGTGGCTCCCGCGCGCGCTCATGCCGCAGCACGTGGTGATCCTGCGTGCCCTTCCCCTGACCGGCAGCCAGAAGGTCGACCGGGCTGCGCTCCAGACGCACGCAGAGACTCTCGTGGAGGCGCGATGAAGATCCTGGGTATCAGCGGCCTGCACAACTCCGAGGAGTTCAAGCGGCGGGAACTGTCCGGGTTGTCGGAGCGGGAGTACCGCATCAGCCAGGGCCGCGACTCGGCCGCCGCCCTGGTCGTGGACGGCCGGATCGTGGCCGCCGCGGCCGAGGAGCGGTTCACCGGCGACAAGTCCACCGGGCGTTTCCCGGTCAACGCCATCAGGTTCTGCCTCGACCGGGCCGGGCTCGGGCTGGACGAGCTGGATCTGATCGGCCACGGCTTCGCCCACGAACGTTCCGAGCTGGAAACCGGCGACGGCTACCTGGCCAGGCGCTTCGCCGAGGTGTACGACCCGGAACGCCAGGTGGACTGGTTCACCGAGCACTTCCCCGGTACGGCGGTGGGTTCCCGCTTCACGCCCGTCCCGCACCATCTGGCCCACGCCGCCAGCGCGTACTACGCCAGCGGGTTCGACGACTGCCTCGTGCTCGTGGCCGACGGCAGGGGCGAGACGGAGAGCCTGACCGTCCTGTCCGGGACCGGCGGCAAGCTGGAGGTGCTGCACACCATCCCGGCCATGCACTCGCTCGGCACCCTCTATGGCGTGTTCACCCTGTACCTGGGCTTCGAGATGGCCCTGGACGAGTACAAGATGATGGGCCTGGCATCGTACGGCGACCGCACCCGCTACGAGCGCGAGCTGCGGCAGCTGGTGCACCTGCGTCCCGGCCCCGACTTCGCCGTCCCGCTGCTGGCCCGCGACGTCGACCTGCTGCAACGCGAGACGCACCGGGGCGCGCTGGCCGTCCTGGAGGAGCTGTTCGGCCCGGCCAGGGAGCCGGGAGGGCCGATCGAGCAGCGGCACATGGACATCGCCGCGGCGGCGCAGGCGGCGCTGGAACGCTGCCTGCTGCACGTGCTGCGGCACTTCCGCCGCCAGAGCGGGCTGCGGGACCTGTGCTACGCGGGCGGCGTCGCGCTCAACTGCACGGCCAACGGGCTCATCCTGCGCAGCCGCCTGTTCGACCGGGTCTTCGTGCCGCCGGGCGCGGGCGACGACGGCACGGCGGTCGGCTCGGCGTTGTACCTGCACGCGACGCGCAAACCCGAGACGCCGATCCAGCCGATGCGGATGCCGTACTGGGGCACCGCGTGCGACTCCGGCGAGATCGCCGCACACCTGGCGACCAGGACGGACGTGCGGTCGCGGCGCGTGACGGACGAGGCGGAACTGCTGTCGGAGACCGCCGAGGCGCTGGAGCGGGGGGAGGTGGTGGCCTGGTTCCAGGGCGGCATGGAGTTCGGCCCGCGCGCGCTGGGCTGCCGCAGCATCCTGGCCGACCCGCGCGAGGCCCGCATGCGCGACCACATCAACAACCTGATCAAGAAGCGGGAGGACTTCCGGCCCTTCGCCCCGGTGGTGACCGAGGCGGCGGCGCCGGCCTTCTTCGAGATCAGGCGCGGGCGCGAACGGCAGTACGCGCACATGTTGTTCACCACCAGGACCCGCCCCGAGCACCGCGAGCGGCTGGGCGCTGTCACCCACATCGACGGCACCGCCCGGGTCCAGGCGGTCGGAGCCGACGCCAACCCCCTCCTGCACTCGCTTCTGGAGGCCTTCGGCGCGCGCACCGGGGTGCCCGTGCTGCTGAACACCTCGTTCAACCTGCGTGGCCAGCCGATCGTGCGCACGCCGCGCGAGGCGGTCGACACGTTCCTGCGCGGCGGGCTGGACCGGCTGATCATCGGCGATCACGTGGTGCTGCCGGGGGGTGCCTCGTGAACCGCGCGATCACGCTCCCGGCCGACGTCGCGCCGACCGTACGGCCCGGCTACGCCCGCGGCCGCCTGTCGGTCGAGCTCACCGCCCCGGACGCGCCGGGGACGCCGCTGGCCTGGCTCGCGGCGGCGACGATGGCGCTGATCGCCGCGCCCGGCTCGGACGAGGTCGTCGTCGCGGCGGCGGGCTCCGAGCCGGTCGTCCCGCAAGCGGCGGACTCCGGGCCGGTCGTGCGGCAAACGGCGGACTCCGGGCCGGTCGTCCTGAGATCCGCGATCGGGGACGGCACGCGGCTGCGCGACCTGCTCGGCGCCACGTCGGGCGGCGACGGAACCCGGCTGGGCCGGGCGCCGGGCCCCGAGCCCCGGATGCTGGTCGCGGCGGGGATCGAGCGTGCCGAGGCCGAGCGGGCAGCCCTGGAGCTGCGCGACTGCGACGGCCTGTTCCTGCTGTACGGCACCGCCGGCGGCTGGCTGCTGGAGTGCGACTACGACACCGACCGCTACACCGAACCGGCGATGCGCTGGCACCTCGACCGCCTGGAGACGCTCCTGCTGCTCCTGGCCGAAGAACCGGACGCCCCGCTGGCGGACGTGGTGATCGCCGCCGAACCCGTGGCAGCCCCCCAGGACTGGGACGAAATCGCCTACGTGGCACCGCGCACGCCCACGGAGGTGACGCTGGCGGGCATCTGGGCCGAGGTGCTGGAGATTCCCCGGGTCGGTGTGGACGACGACTTCTTCGCCATCGGCGGTCACTCCATCCTGGCCGCCATGGCCCTGAGCAGGATCCGCGCGGTCTTCGGGGTCGAGGTGCACTTCGACGAGCTGTTCACCGCCCCGACGGTGGCCAGGTGCGCCAAGGTCGTCGAGCGTGCCGCGGCCGCCACGGCCCGACCGCTGTCCGGCGCGTCCGGGCCCGCCGTGGTGTCGCTGGAGCAGGAGCGCCTGTGGTTCCTGGAGCAGTGGCGTCCCGGCACCGCGCTCTACAACGTGCCGCTGGTCCTGGAGCTGACGGGACCTGCCGATCCCGTACGGCTGGGCGAGGCGCTGCAGCGCGTGGCCGCCCGCCATCCGGCGCTGCGCACCGCGTTCGAGACCGTCGACGGTCAGCCGAGGCCCGTGACCCTCGACTGCGAGGTGCCGTGGCGGCGGGATGAGGCCGGGGACTGGCAGCACGCCTGGCGGCTGGTGCGCGAACACGTCGCCGAGCCGTTCGACCTGAGCGTGCCGCCGCTGGTCAGGGGCGGGCTGGTCAGCGTCGCGGCCGACCGGCACCTGCTGTGGTCGTGCATCCACCACCTGGCCGTCGACGGCTGGTCGCTGGGCCACCTGCTCGACGACCTCGGCGCCGCCTGCCGCGGGCTGCCGCTGCCGCCGCAGGACGGGTTCGGCTACGCCGACTACGCCGCCTGGCAGCGCGGCCGTCCCGTCGCCGATCACCTGCAGTGGTGGCGCTCCTACCTGGCGGGGCTGCCCCCGCTGCTGGAGCTCCCCGGTGACCGGCCGCGTCCCGCGGTGCAGAGTTTCCGCGGCGGCACCCGCCGCCAGGTGTTGCCGCCGGAGCTGGCCGCGGCCCTGAAGGACTTCGCGCGGTCGCGGTCGGTGACCGTCTTCGACGTGGCGCTGTCGGCGTACGCGCTGCTGCTACGCCGCTGGACGGGCCGGAGCGACCTGGCCATCGCCACCCCCGTGGCCGCCAGGCCGCTGCCCGAGCTGGAGCCGCTCGTCGGCTTCTTCGTCAACACCCTGGTGGTGCGCGTCGACGCGGGCGGCGATCCGAGCTTCGCGCAACTCGTCGAGAGGGTACGGCACAGCACGACCGCCGCGCTCGGCCACCAGGAGCTGCCGTTCGCCCTGCTGGTGGAGGCGCTGCAGCCGGAACGGGCACTGAGCCACGCGCCGGTGGTGCAGGTGGCCTTCGCGCACTACCGGCCTTCGCACCACGACTGGGAGCTGGCCGAGGGGCTGGCGGCGCGGCTGCGGCAGGCCGACACCGGGACGGCCAAGTTCGACCTCACGCTCACCCTGCACGAGGCGCCGGGGGAGATGTTGCTGGAGGTGGAGTACGCCGCCGACCTGCTGGACGCGGCCACGGCCGACCGCCTGGCCGCGCAGTGGCTGGAGCTGGTGCGCGGGCTGCTGGCGGCGCACGGGGAGCCGGTGTCGCGGATCGGCGCACTACCCGCGGACCAGCGGCACCAGCTCACGACCTGGGCCCGCGTCGCCCCCGGCACGAAGGCCAGGGGTACGGAGGCCGGTGGTGCGAGAGCCGGTGGTACGGAGGCCGGTGGTACGAGGGCCGGTGCCGTGGACGCGGAGGCCGGTGTCGTGATCCCGGAGCTGGTCGCCCGGCAGGTCGCTGATCGCGGTGACGCCGTCGCCGTCTCGGCGGGCGGCGTCAAGCTCACCTACGCCGAGCTCTGGTCCAGCTCAGGAGCCCTGGCCGCGCGCCTGGGCCCCCGCCGCGGCCAGCTGATCGGCCTGGCCTGCCACCGCGGCGCCGACCTGGTCACCGCCATGCTCGCCATCCTGCGCACCGGCGCCGCCTACGTGCCGCTCGACCCTTCCTACCCCGCCGCCCGGCTGGCCTTCATCCTGGAGGACACCGGTGTGAGCACCGTCGTCGGGCACCGCGACCTGCTGGCCGCCCTGCCCCGGTCGGCACGCGAGACCGTCCCGGTCGACGAGCCCGGCGTGGAGCCGGGGCCCGACGTGCGGATCCACCCCGACGACGCCGCCTACGTCATCTACACCTCCGGCTCCACGGGCCGCCCCAAGGGCGTGGTGGTCGCGCACCGCGGCATCGCCCGCCTGGTGCACGGCGCCGACTACGCCCCGCTCGACACCACCACCGTCCTCGCCCAGCTGTCCAACGCCTCCTTCGACGCCATCACGTTCGAGGTCTGGGGCGCGCTGGCCAACGGCGGGAGGGTGGTCGTCGTCCCGCCCGCGACGGCCCTGTCACCGCCGGCGCTGGCCGAGCTGCTCCGGGCCGAGCGGGTCACCACGCTCTTCCTCACCACCGCCCTGTTCAACACCACCACCGGCGAGGAGCCGGACGTCTTCGCCACCGTCGACCACCTCTACTTCGGCGGTGAGGCGCTCGACGTGGCCCGGGTGGGCGAGGTGCTGCGCGGCGGGCTCGGCCCGCGCGCCCTGCACAACGTCTACGGCCCGACCGAGGTCACCACCTTCTCCACCTGCCTGCCGCTCGCCGAGCCGCCCGCGACCCGGGGCCCCATCGGCCGGCCGATCTCCGGCACCACCGCCTGGGTGACCGATCTGGACACCGGTGACCTCGCCCCGGTGGGCGTGCCGGGCGAGTTGTGGCTCGGCGGTCCCGGCCTCGCCTGGGGCTACTGGCGGCGGCCCGGCGCCACCGCGCGTGCCTTCGTCCCCGACCCCTTCTCCGGCGAGCCGGGGCGCCGGCTCTACCGCACCGGCGACCTGGTGCGCTGGACGCCCGCCGGGACGCTCGAGTTCCTCGGCCGCATCGACAGGCAGGTGAAGATCCGCGGATTCCGCGTCGAGCCCGGCGAGGTCGAGCTGGCCCTGTCGGCGCTGCCCGGCGTGCGGGCCTGCGCCGTCGTCGCGCGCAGTCCCCAGGACGGCCCGGTCGAGCTGATCGCCTACGTCCAGCCCGGCGGCGCCGCCACCTCGACGGCCACCTCGACGGCCACCTCGACGGCCGCACCGACGGCCGCACCGACGGCCACGAAGACGGCCTCGCCGACGGCCGCACTGATGGCCACGGAGACGGCCCCGCTGACGGCCGTGGCGGTGCGCGAGGCGCTGGCGCGTGAGCTGCCCGAACACCTGGTGCCCGCCCACGTGATCCTCGTGGACCGGATGCCGCTCAACCCCAACGGCAAGATCGAGACGTCCTCGCTGCCGGCGCCCGAGGAGGGGCGCGCCGAGGCGGGGACGGTCGTGCCCGCCGGTCCGGTGGAGGAGCTGCTCGCCGAGATCTGGGCCGAGGTGCTCGGCCTCGACCGGCTGGGCGCGACCGACGACTTCTTCGAGCTCGGCGGCCACTCCCTGCACGCCGTCAAGGTCACCACCCGTGCCGAACGCGCCCTGCGCACCCCGGTGTCGGTCCGCGACCTGTTCCAGCACAAGACCGTCCAGCGTCTGGCCTCCGCGCTACGCGAGGCGGACCCCGATCGGCTGGACCGCATAGCCGCCATCGTCCTGCAGGTACGGCACGCCCGTGTGGGCGCGGAGGAAGAGATCGCAGATGCACACTGACCGCGAACAGGAGCTGCTGATCGACCGGCTGCTCGCCGAAGCCGGCCTCGGCGGTACCACCGCGCCGCCGGCGGTACCGCGCAGGCGGCCGGGTGACGATCCGCTGTCATCGGGCCAGGAGCGGTTGTGGTTCCTGGACCAGTGGCGGCCCGGCACCCCCCTCTACAACGTGCCCGTGCTGCTGGAGCTGGACGGGCCGGCCGACGCGGAGGGGTTGCGCCGTGCCGTACAGGGGCTGGCCGACCGGCACGAGGTGCTGCGCACCGCCTTCGCCGTGGGCGCTGACGGCCGCCCGCGCACGCGGGTCCACGAGCAGGTCCTGGTGCCGTGGAGCCACGAGGAGGCGCCCGGCCGGCAGGCCGCCACGAAGCTCGCCGGCGAGCGTACCGGGGAACCCTTCGACCTGGCCACGGCGCCGCTGCTGCGCGCCGGCCTGATCAGCCACACCGCCGAGCACCATCTGCTGTGGATCTCCTTCCACCACATCGCCGTCGACGGCTGGTCGCTCGGGCTGCTGCTGGAGGAGCTGGCAGGCGGTGCGCCGCACGCCACGTCCCCCGCGCTTCCCGTCGAGTACGCCGACTACGCCGCGTGGGAGCGGGCCAGGCCGCTGGAGGAGGGGCTGGCCTGGTGGCGCGAGCACCTGAAGGGCCTCCCGCCGCTGCTGGAGCTGCCGACCGACCACCGCCGCCCGCCGGTCCAGGAGTACGGCGGCGCCACGGAACACTTCCGCCTCCCCGCCCCTGAGCGGATCCACGACCTGGCCAGGACCTGCGGCGCGACCGTGTTCGAAGTGCTCCTGTCCGCCTTCGCGCTGGTGCTCGGCCGCTGGAGCGGGCGCACCGACCTGGTGATCGGCACACCGGTGGCCGGCCGGCCGGCCCCTGAGCTGGAGGAGCTCGTCGGCTTCTTCGTCAACACGCTCGTCGTCCGCGTCGATCTGGCCGGCGACCCCAGCTTCGCCGAGCTGCTGGAGCGGGTGCGCGAATCGTCGGCGCAGTCGCAGGCGCACCAGCAGGTGCCGTTCGCGGCGCTGGTCGACGCGCTGCAGCCGGAGCGCGAGCTGTCCCACCCGCCGCTGGTGCAGGTGCAGTTCGGCCTGCACAGGCAGGAACGCGCCCGCTGGCGGCTGGGCGCCGCCGAGGCGGTGCAGCTGCCGGCCGACACCGGCACCGCCAAGTTCGACCTGACCGTCACCGTGGTCGACTGCGACGGCGAGCTGCGCGTGGAGCTGGAGTACGCGACGGCGCTGTTCGACGCGGCGACCGCGGGGCGGCTGGCCGCCCACTGGCAGACCGTGCTCGACGGGCTGCTCGCCGCACCCCACCTGCCGGTTTCGCACGTCGGCTCGCTGCCGGCGGCCGAGCAGCGCCTGATCGAAGGCTGGTCGGGCCCGGCCCGGCGGATCGAGGCGGGCGCGACCCTGTGCGATCTGGTCGCCGAGCAGGTCAGGGCACGGCCCGACGCCGTCGCCGTCACCGACGGGCCGCTGCGCCTCACCTACGCCGACTTGTGGGAACGCTCGGGCGACCTGGCCGCGCGGCTGGGCTCGGGTCCCGGCGACCTGGTGGGCCTGGCCTGCCGGCGCAGCGCGGAGCTCGTCGTCGGCATGCTCGCCATCCTGCGCACCGGGGCGGCCTACGTGCCGCTCGACCCCGCCTATCCGGCGCCGCGGCTGGCGTTCATGCTGGCCGACGCCGACCTGCGGATCGTGGTCACGCAGCGCGGCGTCGAGCTGCCGGACGGGGACTACCGCACGGTCCTGGCCGACGCCCCGGCCACCGGGCTGTCCTACGACGATCCTGAGATCGGCCCCGGCGACCTGGCCTACCTGATCTACACCTCCGGATCCACCGGCGCGCCCAAGGCCGTCATGGTCACCCACCACAACGTGGTCAGGCTGCTGGCCGGCACCCAGCCCGCCTACGGCTTCGGCCCCGGCGACGTCTGGACGCTCCTGCACTCCAGCTCCTTCGACGTCTCCGTCTGGGAGGTGTGGAACTGCCTGGGCACCGGCGGCCGGCTGGTCGTCGTGAGCCACTGGGAGAGCCGCGAGCCCGAGGCGTACTACGACCTCGTCGCCCGCGAGCGGGTGACCGTGCTGAACGCCACCCCGGCCGTCTTCCGCCAGTTCGTCGGCGTGGACGAGCGCCGGGCCGCCGACCTGGCGCTGCGGCTGGTCGTCTTCGCGGGTGACGCGCTCGACCGGGACTCCGTGCTGCGCTGGTGGGAGCGCCACCCGGAGGACACCCCGCGGCTGGTCAACATGTACGGCATCACCGAGACCACCGTGCACAGCACGTACGCGCCGCTGACCAGGGAGCTGCTGGCCGGGCGGACGAGCCCGATCGGGGTGCCCCTGCCCGACCTGGGCATCCACGTCCTGGACCGCGACGGCCTGCCGGTCGCGGCCGGGGTGATCGGCGAGATCCACGTCAGCGGCGACGGCGTGGCGCGCGGCTACTGGAAGCGGCCCGACCTGACCGCCGGGCGTTTCCTGCCCGACCCGTTCTCGGGCCGGCCGGGGGCGCGCATGTACCGAAGCGGCGACCTGGCCAGCTGGCGGCCCGACGGCACACTGGAGTTCCACGGCCGCGCCGACCACCAGGTCAAGATCCGCGGCTTCCGCATCGAACCGGGCGAGGTCGAGGCCGCCGTCTGCGACCACCCCCGGGTGGGCCGGTGCGTCGTCGTCGCGCACGGCTCGGCGGAGCGGCGTCTGGTCGCCTACGTCGAGTCGCGCGGCGAGCTGAGCGTCGAGGACGTGCACGAGTTCCTGGAGCCCCGGCTCCCCGCGCACCTCATCCCGTCGGTCGTGATCATCCTCGACGAGCTGCCGCTGAGCGGCAACGGCAAGATCGACCGGGCCGCGCTGCCCGACCCCGCCGAGGAGCGGCCCGCGTTGGGCCGGGCCTACCTCGCGCCGCGCACGGAGACCGAGCGGGTGCTGGCCGCCGTCTGGGCCGAGGTGCTCGAACTGGAGCGGGTGGGCGTCACCGACAACTTCTTCCACCTCGGCGGCGACTCCATCCGCAGCGTCCAGGTCCTGGCACTGGCCCGCGAGCGCGGGCTCGACTTCGAGCTGCAGCGGCTCTTCCAGCTGCCGACGGTGGCCCAGCTGGCCACGGACATCACGCCCGCCGCGCCGGTGGAACGGGAGCGGGAGCGGTTCGCGCTGGTGTCCGAGCAGGACCGGGCCAGGCTGCCCGAGGACGTGGTCGACGCCTACCCGATGGCCGCGCTGCAGGTCGGGATGGTCTTCCACATGGAGTCCGACGACCGCATGCTCTACCAGAACGTCGACAGCTTCCACCTGCGGGCGCCATGGGACGAGCAGGCGTTCCGCGCCGCGACCGCGCAGGTCGTGCAGCGCCACGACATCCTGCGCACCTCCTTCCACCTCAGCGCCTACAGCGACATGCTGCAGCTCGTCCACCACACCGCCGAGCTGCCGATCGAGGTGGCGGACCTGCGCGGGCTGAGCCCGGAGGAGCAGGGGCGGATCATCGGCGAGCTGGTCGACCGGGAGCGGGAACGGCCCTTCGACCTGGCCAGGCCGCCGCTGTGGCGCTTCTTCGTGCACCGGCGCGGCGCCGACACCTTCCAGTGGACGCTGGTCGAGCACCACGCCATCCTCGACGGCTGGAGCCTGCACTCCACGATCGCCGAGATCCTGGAGCGGTACGTCGCTCTGCTGAAGGATCCCGCCGCCGAGGCAGGGCCGGCTCCGGCCTCCACCTACCGCGACTTCGTCGAGGCCGAACGGCAGGCGGTGGACTCGCCCGGGGAACGCGCTTGGTGGAGCGAGCGGCTGGCCGGCCTGGAGAGGCTGGTGCTGCCCCGCTGGCCGGCCGGCTGCCCCGCCGAGGAGACCGCCTCGCCGTACGCGGTGGAGGACTGGACCCTGCCCGAGGGCAGCAGTGAGTTCTACGCCTGGCGCGAGACCAAGATCCCGGCAGAGCTCTGCCAGGGGCTCGAACGGGTCGCCGAGCGGCTCGAAGTGCCGTTGAAGAGCGTGCTGCTGGCCGTACACCTGCGGGTGCTCGCCTACCTGGCCGGGACCGAGGACGTCGTCACCGGCATGGCGTTCAACGGGCGGCTGGAGGAGGCCGACGGGACCGAGTCGCGCGGCCTGTTCCTCAACTCACTGCCGATCAGGGTACGCGCCGGCGGCACCTGGGCCGAGCTCGTCAGGGCCGTCTTCGAGGAGGAGAACGCCCTGCTGCCGCACCGCCGCTTCCCGATGTCGCAGATCCAGCAGTTGGCGGGCGGCGGGCCGCTGTACGAGACGCACTTCGTCTACAACCACTTCCACGTGCTGAAGGACCTGCTCGACAGCGGCGAGGTCGCCTTCGTCGACCCCAAGCTGGACGCCTTCACGACGGTCCGGGTCGAGCCGACCAACTACCCGTTCGTCTGCGGCTTCCTGCGCAACCCGCGCTCGGGCACGGGCTTGCTGATGGGGCTGGACTTCCACTCCGGCGAATTCGCGCCCGAGCAGGTCCGCCGCATCCGCGACTACTACCTGACCGCCCTGCACCAGATCGTCGCCGACCCGCGGGCGCCGATCGCCGCCGCGCCGCTGGCCGCGCCGGCCGAGCGCGCGCAGGTGGAGCGCTGGAACGCCACGCTGCGCCCGGCGCCGCTTGAGCGGTCGCTGGAAGAGCTGGTGGCGCAGCACGTACGGCTCAGGCCCGAGAGCGTGGCCGTCGTGGACGGCGAGACCCGGCTGAGCTACGCCGGGCTGTGGGAGCGCGCCGGAGCGGTCGCCGGGCGGCTCCGCGAGGCGGGTGTGCGGCCGGGCGACCTGGTCGGGCTCTGCGCCGAGCGCTCGGCCGACCTGGTGACGGCGATCGTCGGCATCCTGCGGGCCGGAGGCTCCTACGTTCCGCTCGACCCGTCGTACCCGGCCGAGCGGCTGGCGTTCATGCTGGCCGACACCGGCGCGGGCGTGGTGCTCGGGCACCGCCACCTGCTGAGCGGCCTGCCGCTGGCCGAGGGCCAGGGCCTGCCCCTGGAGGACATCGGTGCGGCGGCCGGCACCTGGGAGACGGGGCTCGGCGGCGGCGACCGCGTGGCGAGCGTGGTCTACACCTCGGGCTCGACCGGCCGTCCCAAGGGCGTCGCGGTCGCGCACCGCGGCATCGTCCGCCTGGTGTGCGGCACCGACTACGTGCGGCTCGGCCCCGACAGCGCCGTGGCGCAGTTGTCGAACGCCTCCTTCGACCCGTTGTTGTTCGAGCTGTGGGGCGCGCTGCTGAACGGCGGCCGCCTGGTGATCGTCCCCAACGAGACGGTGTTGTCGCCGCCCCGCCTGGCCGAGCTGGTCAGGGCGGAGGGCGTCACCACGCTCGCCTTGGTGACCGCGCTGTTCAACTCGGCGGTCGGCGCCGAACCCGGCGTGTTCGCCACCGTCGGCCAGGTCTACATCGGCGGCGAGCGGGTCAACCTGGCCAGCGTGCGCCAGGCGGGCCACGCCGGGCTGCACAACATCTACGGCCCGACCGAGGTGACCAGCATCTCCACCTGCCGGCCGCTGGCGGACCTGCCCGCCACCAACGGCCAGATCGGCCCGCCGATCGCCAACACGCAGGCCTGGGTGGTGGACTCGACCCTCTCGCCGGCCCCCGTCGGCGTGCCGGGCGAGTTGTGGCTGGGCGGCCCCGGCGTGGCCGTCGGCTACTGGCGGCGGCCCGGCCTGACCGCAGGCCGCTTCGTCGCCGACCCGTTCTCCGGCACACCGGGAGCCCGCCTCTACCGGACGGGCGACCTGGCCTGCTGGCGGCCGGACGGCACGCTGGAGTTCCTCGGCCGCCGCGACCACCAGGTCAAGGTCAGGGGATTCCGGGTGGAGCTGGGCGAGGTGGAGGCGGTCCTGGCCGCGCACCCGGCGGTGGCCACCTGCGTGGTGACCGCGCCCGCGGGCAAGCTGCTCGCCTACGCCCAGCCCAGCGCGGCCGTCAGCGCGGAGGAGCTGCTCGGCCACCTGGCCGGGCGGCTGCCGGAGCACATGGTGCCCGCCACCGTCATGATCATGGACCGGCTCCCGCTGAATCCCAACGGCAAGATCGACCGGGCCGCGCTCCCGCTTCCCGACGCCGGACGGCCCGCCGCCCGCACCCGGTACGTGGCGCCGCGCGACCCCGTCGAGGAGGCGGTCGCCGGCATCTGGAGCGAGGTGCTGGAGATCGAGCGGCCCGGCGTGGAGGACGACTTCTTCGAGCTCGGCGGCAACTCGCTGCACGCCGTCCAGGTCGCCTTCCGCATCCGCACCGCCTTCGGCGTGGATCTCGGCATCAAGCAGATCCTGGCGGAACCTCGCATCTCCGCGCTGGCCGTACAGCTCGGCGCGGAGCTCGACCGGCTCGTCCTGGCACTGCCGGACGACGAGCTGGCGCGGCTCCTGCAGTCCGAATCATGAGAGGACCCGCACGCATGTCGGAGACCTTCGCCGCGCGGATCGCCCAGCTGCCGCCGGAGCGGCGCGAGCTCCTGCTGGCGCGGCTGGCCGGGGGGCGGCGCCCCCCGGCGCCCCGCACCGGCGGGCCGCTGGCCCTGTCCTTCGCACAGGAGCGGTTGTGGTTCCTGTGGTCCATGGCGCCGGACAGCTCGGCCTACAACGCCCCCGCCGCCGTACGGCTGCGCGGCCCGCTCGACATCGAGGCGCTGAGCAGGGCGATCGACGGGGTGGTGGCCAGGCACGAGATCCTGCGCACCCGCTACGTCGCGGACGGCGGGGTGCCCGCCCAGGTCGTCGAGGCCGCCGCGCCGGTCGGGCTGCCGGTCGTCCCGGCCGCGGAGCACGAGCTGCGGCGGCTGGCCGACCGGGAGTGCGCGGTCCCGTTCGACCTGGAGCGCGGTCCGGTGTTGCGGGCCACGCTGTTCCGCCTGGCGCCGGACGACCACGTGCTGCTCCTGGTCATCCACCACATCGCCGCCGACGGCTGGTCGCTGCCCATCCTGTGGCGGGAGCTGGACGCGCTCTACCGCGGCCAGGACCTGCCCGCGCTGGACCTCCAGTACGCCGACCACGCCCACGACCAGCGGGCCGAGGCCGGCGGCGACGGGCTGGAGCACTGGTGCGAGCACCTGGCCGGGGTGGAGGAGCTGACCCTGCCGCTGGACCGGCCGCGTCCGGCCGATCCCGCCCACCGGGGGCTGCTCGTGCCGGTCCAGGTGCCCGGCGGCAGCGTCGCGCCCCTGCGCGAGCTGGCCAGGCGGAGCGGCTGCACGCCGTTCATGGTGCTGCTCGCCGCGGTGCAGGCCCTGCTGTCGCGGGTGACCGGCGGGCACGACATCGCCGTGGGCGCCCCGACGGCGGGACGCGACCGGCCGGACGTCGCGCCGCTGATCGGCTTCTTCGTCAACACCCTGGTCGTCAGGACCGGTACGGCGGGTGATCCCACCTTCCGCGAGTTGCTGGCCAGGACCAGGACGAGCGCCCTGGACGCCTTCGCCCACCAGCACATCCCGTTCGAGCGCGTCGTCGAGCGGCTCAACCCGGTGCGCGAGGCCGGGCGCAACCCGCTGTTCGACGTCATGGTCACCGGCGGCAGCGACGCCGCGGGCGCCCGGCCCGCGCTCGGCGGGCTGGCGGCCGAGCCCTACCCGTGCGACGGCGGCGGCGCGCTGTTCGACCTGACCTTCAGCCTGGACGACTCCTTCGCGGGCACGCTGGAGTACGACGCTGAGCTGTTCGACCAGGCCACCGCCGAGCGCCTGGCCGGCCGGCTGGCCGAGCTGCTGCGGCAGGCCGCCGACGACCCCGACCGGCCCGTCTCCGCGTACGAGCTGATCACCGCGGCCGAACGACGCCGGCTGGCCGGATGGAACTCCACCGGGCTCGCCTTCGACGCGACGACGGGGCTGGAGGCGCACTTCGAGGCCCGCGCCGACGCCGCACCCGATGACCTGGCGCTGGTGTGCGGCGCCGACCGGCTGACCTACGCCCAGGTGGAGGAGCGGGCCAACCGGCTCGCTCACCTGATCGCCGGGCTCGGTGCCGGGGTGGACGACGTGGTGGCGGTCTGCGTGGGCCGCGGCCCCGACTCGGTCATCGTCCCGCTGGCCGCGCTCAAGGCGGGCGCCGCGTTCTTCCCCGTCGACGACGACCAGCCCGCGGAGCGGCTGGCCGCCATGTTCGCCGGGGCCGCCCCCGCGGTCGTGCTGACCGGCTCCGGCTTCGGCGCGGCCGTCCCGCCGGGGCCGTGGCGCGTCGCGGACGTCGCCGAAGCGGCTGGGCAGCCCGCGCACCGGCTCGCGCGACCGTCCGGACGCCAGGTGTCCCCGGACGCCCTGGCCTACGTCATCCACACCTCGGGCTCGACCGGCACCCCCAAGGGCGTCATGGTCACCAGGCGCGGGCTGGCCAACCTCCGGGCCGACTGGGCGGCCCGCGAGATCACGGCCCGGCGCTGGCTGACGGTCGCCAGCCCCTCCTTCGACGTCTTCCTCGGCGACCTGGTCAGGAGCCTGGGCTTCGGCGGGAGCCTGGTGATCGCGCCGCGTGCCCTGGCGCTCGATCCGGCCGAGCTGGCCGGCGCGCTGGCCACCGAGCGGATCGAGGCGTTCGACAGCATCCCCGCCGTCCTGCACGGCCTGGCCGGGCACGTGGCGGCCACCGGGCTGGAGCTGCCCGAGCTGCGGCTGCTGGTCTCCGGCGGGGACGCCCTGCCGGTGGCCGACGGCGACGCCCTCATGGCGACCTTCGGCCCCCAGGTGCGGGTGCTGAACGCCTGGGGCGCCACCGAGACCACCATCGACAGCACCATCCACGAGGTCCGCCGGGGCGCCCGCACCGTCTCGGGGATCGTGCCCGTCGGCTCCGCCGCCGCCAACACCGCCGTCCACGTGCTCGACGAGCACGGCAACCAGGTGCCGATCGGCGTCGTCGGCGAGCTGTACGTCGGCGGTCCCGGCGTCGCGCGCGGCTACGCGAACCAGCCCGCGGCGACCGCCGGGAGCTTCGTACCCGACCCGTTCGCCGTGGAGCCCGGCTCCCGCCTGTACCGGACGGGGGACAGGGGGCGCCGGCTGCCCGACGGCGGCATCGAGTTCCTCGGGCGCGACGACGACCAGGTGAAGATCCGCGGGCACCGGGTGGAGCCCGGTGAGGTACGCGCCGTCCTGCGCGGGCATCCGGCCGTGGCCGACTGCCACGTGCTGGGCCTGCCGGACGGGCGAGACCACCGCCTGGTCGGCTACGCCGTCCTGAGTGCGGGCGCGAACCACGGCGGGGGCGCGGATCCGGGTCCGGGCGCGGGCGGGGGAGTGGACGCCGCCGAGTTGCGCGACTTCTGCAACGCACGGCTGCCGCGGCCGATGTGGTTGTCCTCCGTGGTCGTGGTGGACACGCTGCCGCGCACGCTGAGCGGCAAGGTCGACCGCTCGCGCCTGCCGGACCCGGGCACCGGGGCGCAGAGCAGGCGGGCCGCCTACGAGGCGCCGCGCACCGAGCTGGAGCAGGCCGTGGCCGCGATCTGGCGGCGCGTGCTCGACCTCGGGGAGGCCGCCGAGATCGGCGCGCGCGACGACTTCTTCGACCTCGGCGGCCATTCCATGCTCGCCACGCGGATCCGGTTCGCGCTGCGGCAGGAGCTCGGCGCCGACCTCCCGGTCACCGCCGTCTTCGAGGCGCCGACCGTGGCGGCGCTGGCGGCCCGGGTCGCCGCCGCCCGCCCCGCGCCCGCCCCGATCGAGCCGGCCTCCCGCGAGATCGCGCTGCCCCTGTCGTTCGCGCAGGAACGGCTCTGGTTCCTGTGGAAGCTCGCACCCGGCAGCGCCGGCTACACCATGCCGGTCTCGGTACGGCTGCGCGGCCCGCTCGACACCGAGGCGCTGAGCAGGGCGATCGACGGAGTGGTGGCCAGGCACGAGATCCTGCGCACCCGCTACGTCGAGATCGACGGCCGGCCCCGCCAGATCATCGACCCGCCCGCCCCGGTCGAGCTGGGCGACGGGCTGGCCGGCGCCCTGGAGCAGCCCTTCGACCTGGAGCACGGTCCCGTGTTGCGGGCCAGGCTGCACCGCGAGTCGCCCGGCGTGCACGTGCTGCTGCTGGTCTTCCACCACATTGCCTGCGACGGCTGGTCGCTGTCCGTTCTGTGGGAGGAGCTGGCCGCCCTCTACCAGGGCCACGAGCTGCCGCCCTCGCACGTCCAGTACGCCGACCACGCCGTCCACCAGCGTTCGACGGCCGAGCCCGCGAGCCTGGACCACTGGACGGCCCGGCTGGCCGGTCTGGAACCACTCGACCTGCCCGCCGACCGGCCGCGCCCCGTCACCCTCGCGGGGAGTGGCGGCCACGTCCTGCTCGACCTGCCTGCCGACGGCATGCGCGGGCTGGCCCGCGAGCACGGCGTCACCGTCTACATGGTGCTGCTCGCGGCCGTGCACGCGCTGCTGTCGCGGCTGAGCGGCCGGCATGACGTGGCCGTGGGCACGCCGACGACCGGCCGCGACCACCCCGCCACCGAGCCGATGATCGGCTTCTTCGTCAACACCCTGGTCCTGCGCGGCGACACCTCGGGCGATCCGGGCTTCGCCGAGCTGCTGCGGCGCACCAGGCAGACCGTCCTGGAGGCGTTCGCCCATCAGGACACGCCGTTCGAGCGCGTCGTCGAGCGGCTCAACCCGGTGCGCGTTCCCGGCCGCAACCCGCTGTTCGACGTGCTGGTCACCTACTCCAAGGAGGAGCGCCGCGACATCTGGGCGCTGCCCGGCCTGGACGTGGAGCGGCTGGACGCCCCGATGCCCACCGCCCAGTTCGACCTGACCTTCGCCGTGCACGAGAGCGGCGGACCGGGCGGGGGGCTGCACGGCGCGCTGCACTACGCGAGCGAGCTGTTCGACCGGACGACGGCCGAGGCGATGGCGGCCCGGCTGGCGCGCTTGCTCCGCGCGGCCATCGCCGAACCGGGCGAGCCGGTCTCACGGATGCCGCTGCTGAGCGCCGAGGAACGCGGCCAGGCACACGGCCCGGGCAGGGACGGGCAGCCGGAGCTGCTGCCGCACGTCTTCGCCGGCCACGCCGCCCGTACCCCGGACGCTCCGGCGCTCGTCGCCGGCCCGGACACGTGGACCTACGCCGAGCTCGACCGCGAGGCCAACCGGATCGCCCACCACCTGATCGCGCGCGGTGCGGGACCGGAGAGCGTGGTCGCCCTCGCCCTGCCGCGCTCGGCCGGGCTGATCACCGCCATCCTGGGCGTGCTCAAGGCCGGCGCCGCCTACCTGCCGCTCGACGTGAGCCACCCGGCCGAACGCCTCGCCTCGACGCTGCGCGACGCCCGTCCCCGGCTGCTGCTCACCTGCCGCGAGGCGGGCGTGCCGTACGAGCACGGCCTGCTGGTGGAAGAGCTCGGCGACGGGCCGGACCACGACCCCGGCACGCCCCTGACGGCCGGCACGGCGGCCTACGTCGTCTACACCTCGGGCTCCACCGGCACCCCGAAGGGTGTCGTGCTGGAGCATCGTGGTCTGGCCAACCTGACGGCCAACCTGGGCGAGCGGCTGGACGCCGCGGGCGGGCCCGAGCACCGGGTGCTGCAGCTCGTCTCTCCCGGGTTCGACGTGATGGTCTCCGAACTGGCCACGGCCTTCGCCCGTGGCGGCTGCCTGGTGGTCGCGCCGGCCACGCACACCGGCGAGGAGCTCGGCGTCTTCCTGCGGGAGCAGCGGATCAGCCTGGCCCACGTGCCGCCCGCGATCCTGGCCACCGTGCCGCGCGAGCCGTTCCCCGACCTGCGCGTGCTCGTCGTCGGCGGTGAGGGCTGCCCGGCCGGGCTCATGGAGTGGTGGTCCACCGGCCGCACGATGATCAACGCGTACGGGCCCACCGAGGTGACCGTCGACGCGACCGCCTGGCGCTGCGAGCCGGGCACGATGCTCATCGGCCACCCGCTCGCCCGGATCGAGGCGCACCTGCTGGACGCCGGCCTGCAGCCGGTGCCGCCCGGCAGCCGCGGCGAGCTGTACATCGGCGGCCCCGGCGTCGGCCGTGGCTACCTCGGCCGGCCGGACCTGACCGCCGCGCGCTTCGTCGCCTGGCGCGGCGGCACCCGCCTCTACCGGACCGGCGACCTGGCCCGGCGGCTGCCCGGCGGCGCGCTGGAGTTCCTCGGCCGCGCCGACGACCAGATCAAGCTGCGCGGCCACCGCATCGAGCCCGCCGAGATCGAGCACGCGCTGGGCCGGGCGCCCGGCGTCACCTCAGCGGCCGTGATCCTCCGTGACGACCAGCTGATCGCCTACGTCGTGCCCGCCACGGCCAACCCGGCGGCCGTCCTGACCCACGTCCGCACCGGGCTGCCCACCCACCTGCTGCCCTCGATGATCCTGCCGCTGGACGCGCTGCCGCTCACCCCCAACGGCAAGCTCGACAAGGCGGCCCTGCCCGAGCCGCCGGCCACGCGGCACCGGCCGCCCCGCACGCCGCGCGAGGAGACGCTGCTGCGGTTGTTCAACGCCACACTCAACGCCACCCATCTGGGCATCGACGACGACTTCTTCGCCAACGGCGGCCACTCCATGCTGGCCACCCGGCTGATCAGCCGGGTGCGCGGCGCGCTGGGCGTCACGCTGACCATCCGCGACCTGTTCGACCACCCGACCGTGGCCGGGCTGGCGGAGGTGCTGCGCGAGGACGCCAGGCCCGCGCTGCGCCCGATGGCCCGGCCCGACCGGCTGCCGCTGTCGTTCACCCAGCGCCGCATGTGGTTCCTGAACCGGCTGGAGGACGCGGGCGACCACGCCCAGAACACCCTCACCTGCCTGCGGTTGCGCGGGCCGCTGGACAGCACCGCGCTGGCCGCCGCGCTCACCGACGTGGTGAGCCGGCACGAGCCGCTGCGCACGGTCTTCCCCGAGGATGCCGGCGGCCCCTACCAGCAGATCCTCGCCCCCGTCCCCGTCGGGCTGACCGCCGAGGACGTCGACGGGGCCGACCTGCCCGGCCTGCTGACCGCCGTGGCCTCGCAGGGCTTCGACCTGACCCGCGAGACGCCGCTGCGCGCCAGGCTGTTCAGGACGTCGGCCGGCGAGCACGTGCTGCTCCTGGTCGTGCACCACATCGCCTGCGACGGCTGGTCGATGGCGCCGCTCTCGCGCGACCTGGCCGAGGCCTACCGCGCCAGGCTGGAGAACCGGGCTCCCGGCTGGCGGCCGCTGCCGGTGCGCTACGCCGACTTCGCGCTCTGGCAGGACCCCGGCGACGACCACCTGGACTTCTGGCGCACCACCCTGGACGGCCTGCCCGACCAGCTGGAGCTGCCTGCCGACCGGCCGCGCCCGGCCATCGCCGGCTACGGCGGCGACACCGTGCCCTTCACCGTCCCCGCCGAGCTGCACGGGCGCATGGCCGAGGTGGCGCGCGAGCACGGCGTCAGTCTCTTCATGCTCACGCAGGCCGCTCTCGCGGCGCTGCTCACCCGCCTGGGCGCCGGGAACGACATCCCGATCGGCACCGCGGTGGCCGGCCGTACGGACGAGAGCCTCGACGACCTGGTCGGCTGCTTCATCAACACGCTGGTGCTGCGCACGGACACCTCGGGCGATCCGAGCTTCGCCGAGCTGCTGGCCCGGGTACGGCACGCGAACCTGGCCGCCTACGAGCACCAGGAGACGCCGTTCGAGCGGGTCGTCGAGGCGCTCAACCCCACCAGGACGCTCTCCCGCTTCCCCCTCTTCCAGGTGCTGCTGGTCTTCCAGAACAACGCCGCCGACGACCTGTCCTTCCCCGGCGTCCAGGCGGCCCACGAGCCGGTCCGGCACGGCACCGCCGACTACGACCTCACCCTCGACGTCATCGAGCATTACGACGCGTGCGGCAGGCCCGAGGGCATGGACGCCTACCTCGAGTACGCCGTGGACCTGTTCGACCGCTCGACGGCCGAGTCCATGGCCGAGCGCCTGCTGCGCCTGCTGGAGGCCGCGGCCGAGGAACCGGGCGCCCCCATCGGGGCGCTGCCCCTGCTCACGCCCGACGAGCTGGAGCTGGAACTGGCCCGATCGCGCGGTCCCGCGATCGAGCCACTGGACGCGACCGTGCCGGAGTGCTTCGAGCGGCAGGCCGCCCGGACCCCGGACGCCGTCGCGGTCGTGTCGGGTGACCAGCGATGGAGCTATACCGAGCTCAACCGCCGGGCCAACCTCATCGCCCACCATCTGCGCGCCAGGGGCGCGGGCCCGGAGCAGCTGATCGCGCTGGCCGTGCCGCGCTCCGCCGAGATGATGGCGGCGGTGCTGGGCGTGCTCAAGTCGGGCGCCGCCTACCTGCCGCTGGACCTGGAGCACCCGGCGGAGCGCATCGCCTACACGCTGGACGACGCGCGGCCCCTGCTGGTGCTGACCACGCGGGACGCCGCCGTGCCGTACGAGCGGACGGTGCTGCTGGAGGAGGTGCCCGACGGCCCGGATCCGGGCGACCCGGCCACGCCGCCGCGTCACGGGCACGCCGCCTACGTCATCTACACCTCCGGTTCCACCGGGCGGCCCAAGGGCGTGGTCCTGGAACACGGCGGCCTGGCGCACCTGCTCAACGCGCACCGGCACGGGCTGTTCACCGCCGCCCGCGGCGAGCGGCTGCGCATCGGCTTCGTGGTGCCGCTGACCTTCGACACCTCGTGGGACTCGATGTTGTGGCTGATGGACGGGCACGAGCTGCACGTCATCGACGACGTCACCCGCCGCTCACCGGAGGATCTGGCCGGCTACATCGACGCCCACCGCATCGGCTTCGTCGACCTCACCCCGGCCTTCATGGAGCAGCTGGTCGCCGCCGGGCTGTTCGCCCCCGGCAGGCACCACCCGAAGGCGCTGATGGTCGGCGGCGAGGCGGTCTCGGCGGGATTGTGGCGGGCGATGCTGGAGGCGCCCGTCACCGACAGCTACAACTACTACGGCCAGACCGAGTGCACCAACGACAGCACCGGCTACCGGGTGCGCGACGGCGACATCCCGCTGATCGGCCACCCGCTGGCCGACACCGAGGTGCTGCTGCTCGACGACAACCTGCTGCCGGTGCCGCCCGGCGTGCGCGGCGAGCTGTACATCGGCGGTCCCGGCGTCGGCCGCGGCTATCTCGGCCGGCCGGGCCTGACCGCCCAGCGCTTCGTGGCCGCCCCCGGCGGGCGGCGGTGGTACCGCACCGGCGACCAGGCCCGGCGGCGGGCCGACGGCGCGCTGGAGTTCGTCGGCCGCTCCGACAACCAGGTCAAGCTGCGCGGTCACCGGATCGAGCTGGCCGAGATCGAGAACACGCTCGGGCAGGCGCCCGGCGTCACCCAGGCGGCGGTCATCGTCCGCGACGACCAGCTCGTGGCGTACGTGACCCCCGAGAACGCCGATCCCGCGCGGCTGCACGGCCACGCCCTGGCCCACCTGCCGACCCACATGTTGCCCGCCGCCTACCTGCCGCTGCCCGTCCTGCCGCTCAACGCCAACGGCAAGCTCGACCGCCGGGCCCTGCCCGAACCGCCGCGCACCCGTCACCGCCCGCCGCGCACGCCGCGCGAGCACATCCTGCTCAGCCTGTTCGCCGAGGCCCTGGAGCGCTCGGAACTCGGCATCGACGACAACTTCTTCGCCGCCGGAGGCCATTCCATCCTGGCCGCCCGGCTGATCAGCAGGGTGCGCTCGACGCTCGGCACCGCGCTGAGCATCCGCGACCTGTTCGCCGCGCCCACGGTGGCCGAACTGGCCGAGCGCCTGTCCGGGGAGGGGATCGGCGACGACCCGTTCGACACCCTGCTGCCGCTGCGGCCATCGGGCACGCTGCCGCCGCTGTTCTGCGTGCACCCCGTCGGCGGCGTCAGCTGGTGCTACAGCAGCCTGCTGCCGCACCTGGAGCCGGACCGGCCGGTCTACGGCCTGCAGGCCACGGGGCCCGACCAGCCGGGTTCGGTGACCGAGATGGCCGAGCACTACCTGGAGATCATCCGCCGCGTGCAGCCGGACGGGCCCTACCACCTGCTCGGCTGGTCGTTCGGCGGCCTGGTGGCGCACGCCATGGCCGAGCGGCTGCCCGGCCAGGTCGGGCTGCTGGCCCTGCTCGACGCCTACCCCGCCTTCTCCGGCGCGGAGCGGCCGGGCATCGAGGACGCCGCCGAGGCCCGCGCCCTGCTCATGGACTCTGTCGGCTACGCGGCCGACCTCGACGAGGAGCTCATCGCGTCGATGACGGAGACCGTGCTGCGCAACTCCAAGCTGCTGGACGCCCACCGGCCCGGCCGCCACGACGGCGACGCCCTGCTGTTCGTCGCCACCCGGACCTGGCCGGCCGGGCTGCCGGCCGCCGGGATCTGGGCGCCGCACGTGGCGGGGCGGCTGACCGTACACGAGATCGACTGTGCCCACGACGCCATGGCCAGGGCCGAGGCGACGGCCCTGATCGGGCCGATCGTGGCCGGACACTGCCGGGAGGCATGAAGCGATGTTCAAAGTCGTCGTCAACCACGAGGGGCAGTACTCCGTCTGGCCCGAGGGCCGCGACAATCCCGCCGGCTGGACTGACGAGGGGATTCGCGGCAGCCGTGCGGAGTGCCTGGAGCACATCTCGGCCGTCTGGACCGACATGCGGCCGCTCAGTCTGAGAGGACAGCACTGATGATCAACGACGTGGTGATCGTGGGCGGCGGGACAGCCGGCTGGATGACCGCCACCTACCTCAAGACAGCCTTCGGCGACCGGGTCTCCGTCACACTGGTCGAATCGCCCCGCATCCCCACCATCGGCGTAGGCGAGGCGACCTTCAGCACCGTGCGGCACTTCTTCGACTACCTGGGCCTCGACGAGCGCGAGTGGATGCCGCACTGCGCCGCCTCCTACAAGCTGGCCATCCGCTTCGAGAACTGGCGCGGTGACGGCGGCCACTTCTACCACCCGTTCGAGCGGCTGCGGGTGCGTGACGGCTTCACCCTCGCCGACTGGCACCTGCAGCTGAACGGCGCGGGCGAGCCGTTCGACCGGAACTGCTACCTCACGCCGTCGTTGTGCGAGAACCGGCGCGCCCCGAGGCTGCTCGACGGAAGCCTGTTCGCCTCCGGGCTGGACGGCTCGCTGGGCCGCTCCACCCTGGACGAGCAGCGGGCCCAGTTCCCCTACGCCTACCACTTCGACGCCGCCCAGCTCGCCACCTACCTCACCGGCGTCGGCGTCCGGCTCGGCGTGCGCCACGTGCGCGACGACGTCACGGCGGTCGGCCAGGACGAGCGGGGCTGGATCAGCCACGTCGTCACCAAGGAGCACGGCGAGGTGACCGGGCAGCTCTTCGTCGACTGCACCGGCTTCCGCGGCCTGCTGATCAACCAGACGCTCGGCGAGCGGTTCCGCTCCTTCACCGACGTGCTGCCCAACAACCGGGCCGTCGCGCTGCGCGTCCCCCGCCAGGAGCAGGAGCTGATCAACCCCTACACCACGGCCACGGCCATGGACGCGGGCTGGATCTGGACCATCCCGCTCTACGGCCGCAACGGCACCGGCTACGTCTACTCCGACGAGTACTGCTCGCCGGAGGAGGCCGAGCGCACGCTGCGCGCCTTCGCCGCACCGGGCCGCGACGACCTGGAGGCCAACCACATCCAGATGCGGATCGGCCGCAACGAACGGTCCTGGGTCGGCAACTGCGTCGCGGTCGGCCTGTCCAGCGGATTCGTCGAGCCGCTGGAGTCGACCGGCATCTTCTTCATCCAGCACGCCATCGAGCAGCTGGTCAAGCACTTCCCCGACGAGCGCTGGGAGCCGCACCTGATCGACGGCTACAACGACAAGGTGGCCCGGGTGATCGACGGGGTGCGGGAGTTCCTGGTGCTGCACTACCGCGCCGCGGCCCGGGCCGACACGCCGTACTGGAAAGAGGCGAAGGTCCGCCCGATCCCGGAGTGGCTGACCGGGTTCCTGGCGGCCGCGGCCACCCGGCTCCCGGACGAGAGCATGATCTACCCCCATTACCACGGGTTCGAGCTCTACTCGTGGATCACGATGCTGCTCGGGCTGGGCCACGCCCCGTACGGCCCGCGCCCCGCACTCGCCCATCTCGACCCGGCGGGGGCCGAGGCGGAGTTCGCCGCCCTGCGCGCCGCCGCCGACCGGATGGTGGCGGCGCTGCCCACCGCCCACGAGTACCTGACGAGCCTGCGTTGACCCCGCTGGCCGAGGCCTGCCGCGCGTTCATGAGCGCCTACCCGACGGGCGTGGCGGTGGTGACCGCGATGAGCCCGGACGGCGAACCGTGCGGGCTCACCTGCTCCTCGCTGATCAGCGTCACCCTCACCCCGCCGACGCTGCTGGTCAGCATGAACGTGCACAGCCGTACCCTGGCGGCCACCGTCGGCGCCGGCGGTTTCGGCGTCAACCTGCTGCCCGCCAGGTCGCGAGCGGTGGCCGAGCTGTTCTCCTCGCTCACCGCGGACCGGTTCTCCGCCGTCCGGTGGGCTCCCGCGGGGCCGCTGGGGCTGCCCCGGCTGGAGGAGGACCTGCACGGCTGGGCGGAATGCACGGTGGAGGAGGTCTGGACCGTCGGCGACCACGCGCTCGTGCTCGGCCGGGTCGCCGACATCACCAACGACCTCGAATCACCGCTCATGTACGGCTTCCGGAAATACGCCACCTGGCACCGGGACGCAGGAAGGATCCTCAGTGCTTGACCTCGCTCTGGTCAACATGCCCTTCGCCGACCGAAGGCGGCCGTCGTTCGCGTTGAGCCAGCTCTCCTCGCTGGTCCAGCGCGACTTCGGCGACGAGGTGAGCGTTCGCGTCTGCTACCTCAACCACGACGTGGTGCGCTTCTTCGGAACCGAGCTGTACGACGCCGTCGCCGAAGGCATGGAGCACCACGTGGCCGGCATCGGCGACTGGCTCTTCCGCCAGGTCGCCTTCCCGGACGCGCCCGACAACGACGAGGAGTACTTCGGCCGCTACTTCGCCGGGCCCGCGCACGCGCCCCTGCGGGCCCGGCTGATGCGGCACCGCGAGCGCCTGGGCGAGTTCTGCGCGCACCTGGCGGACAAGTACCGGCTGGCCGACGCCGACGTGGTCGGCTTCAGCTCGATGTTCATGCAGAGTGTGCCCAGCCTGGCCATGGCGGCCGTCATCAAGGAACGCGCCCCGGGCACCGTCACGGTCATGGGCGGCGCCAACTGCGAGGCGCCGATGGGCGCCGCCCTCGTGGAGCACGCCCCCCAGCTCGACTACGCCTTCTCCGGACCGGCCCTGCGCAGCTTCCCCCGCTTCCTGCGGGCCGTCATCGACGGCGACGAGGAGACCCCGGACCGCATCCTCGGCGTCGTGTCGCGGCGCAACTGCCACGAGGAGCGTTACCGGCGGGCCATCGGCGCCGACACCGACATCGACGACTGCGTGGAGCCCGACTACGCCTCGTTCGTGTCGTCCTTCGACGAGCTGAGCGCGACCGTCGAGGACCGGGTCGAGCCGATCCTGTTCTTCGAGACCTCGCGCGGCTGCTGGTGGGGTGAGCGCTCGCACTGCACCTTCTGCGGGCTCAACGGGCAGGGCATGGCCTACCGCGCGATGACGCCGGACCGGGCCGTCGCCCAGTTCGAGCGGCTCTTCGAGTACGCGCCCTGGTGCACCGTCTACTCCTGCACGGACAACATCATGCCGCTCGAGTACCTCACCGACGTCCTGCCCAGGCTGCGGCCGCCGGCCGGCGCGTCGATCTTCTACGAGGTCAAGGTGGGCCTCGACCAGCAGGACATGAGAGAGATGGCCAGGGCGGGCGTCGACAGGATCCAGCCCGGGATCGAGGCGCTGTCGACAGGCACGCTGAAACTGATGAAGAAGGGCTCCTCGGCGTTCCAGAACATCCAGCTGCTGAAGAACTGCGTGCGGTACGGCATCGCCCCGGCGTGGAACCTGCTCATCGGCTTCCCCGGCGAGGGGGAGGAGACCTTCGCCAAGTACGTCGACGACCTGCCGTCGCTGGCCCACCTGCCGCCGCCGGAAGGCGTCTTCCCGGTCCGGTTCGACCGGTACAGCCCCTACTTCAACCAGGCCGGGGACTTCGGGCTGGACCTGCGCCCCGTGGACCACTACCGGCTCACCTACCCCTTCCCCGAGGAGTCACTGAGCCGGCTGGCCTACTACTTCAACGACCGGGCCGTCGCGCCGTACATGATCGCGGTGGCCAAGTGGATCCGGCCGCTCACCGCGGCGGTGACCGCCTGGTCGCGGGGCTGGGAGGACGGCGACCCGCCCGTCCTGCGGCTGGACCAGGAGGACGGCGGGTCGTGGGTCGTGACCGACTCCCGGTCGGGGACGCTGTCGCGGTACGAGCTGGACGAGGCGGTCGCGCGCACGCTGCTCGTCCTCGAACGGCCCACCCGCCTGGACCGGCTCGCCCCTGAGGACGCCGCGCACGTCGGCGAGCTGCGCGAGCGCGGGCTGATCTTCGCCGAGGGGGAGCGGGCGATGAGCCTGGTGCTGGCCGAGTCCGAGACCGACCCGATGCCCCGGCCACGGCGTTCGCTGGTCAGCTCCCGCCGCCAGCCCCTGGTGCTGACCACCGGCTAGGGAGCCGGCGGCGGCATCTTTGTGCCAGTCGCGTCCGCCGGCCGGTCCGGCCGGCGGGCGCGGTGGTGTGATCAAAGTCCCGACACCGGAGGACGTGATGCACGACTTCGACCACTGGGCGGAGCTCTACCTCACCTGGACCGCGCTGGGCGGCGCCGACCCGCGGGAGGTCGCCTACTACCAGCGGCTGACCGTCGCGGCGGACGGGTCCGTCGCCGATCTCGGCATCGGCGACGGCCGGCTGGCCGCCGAGCTCAAACCCCGGGTCGGGGTGGACATCTCGGCGGCGATGTTACGCGCGGCCCGCGAGCGGCTGGGCCCGGGGATCGACCTGATCCAGGCCGATCTGGCGGACTGCGAGCTGCCCGAGCCGGTGGCGCTGCAGTACTGCGGCCAGAACACCTTCAACCACCTGCGCCGCCCGGCCGTACGCGACGCGCTGGCCTGCGCGTTCCGCAACGCGCTGCCGGGCGGGCGGCTCGCCTTCGAGGTCGTCCAGCCGCGCCCGGAACGTCAGAAGGCCCGCGACGGCGTGCCCAGGCTGCGGGTCTGGGACGAGCGGCGGGCCGTGTGGGAGATCAGCCGCATGCTGGACAAGCAGGGACTGGAGGTCGAGATGACAGGGCTGCTCGAAACGCTCGAAGAGCGCCGGGTGGTGGACCGGCTCTACTTCCCGCCGATCCGGATGTGCCTGCTGACCATGGCCGAGATCGGGCAGTGGGCGGCGGAGACGGGCTGGGAGGTGGAGAGCGCGCACGCCGGCTTCGCCGGGGAGCCGCTCACGCCCGGCTCCTCGACGGCCGTGTGGTGCCTGCGCAGGCCGGCATGAGCGCGCCCGCGCTCAGCGCGGAGCAGGTGGTCGCGACCCTCGAACTGATCACCGGCCAGGAGATGGAGACGCCCGGCGAGGTGCTGCACGTCGCCAGGTGCGAGCAGCCCTCGCTGGTGGCCACGCTGCTGAGCGCCTGGGAGAGCGAGGGGCAGCGGCTCAGCCCGGCCCTGACGCACGAGCTGGCGCAGCAGCGCGGACGGATGGCCTTCTACCGCGAGCAGTGGGAGCGCCTGCCGGACCGGCCGGTCTCGCTCAAGGGGCTGGAGTTCGCCGACCGGTATCCGGGCGGGCTGCTCAGGTACATGAACGACCTGGACCTCTGGGTGCCCGAACGTGACCGGTTGTGGACGCTGACCGGGTGGCTGCTGGCCCAGGGCTGGTCGATGCACACCGCCACGTTCGTCAGGTTCGGCGGCGGGATCGAGGTGATCGTCAGTCTGCGGCGCCTGCCGGACGATCCGCACGGCCTGCCGTACGGGATCGAGCTGAGCACGCTGGCCTACATCGGCGACGGGATCGGGGCGCCGCACCGCACGGGCGCGCCGCAGGACCAAGTGGTCAAGAACCTCCTGGCCCTGGTGTACGAGCGGTTCGAGCAGCGCTACCGGGCCAGGGACCTGGTCGACGCCGCCGTGCTGCTCGGCGGCGCGGACGAGGCCACGCTCGCGCGGTGCGCGCTGGCGATCGGCGAGGCGGAGGTGTGGCCGGAGTACGCCGAGCTGGCGCGATTGCTGGAGCGCAGCCCGTTCGACGTGCCCGAGCTGCCGGGCGAGCGCCGGGCGCAGGTCCGGCAGAGCCGGTCACGGCGGCGGGCGAGGGTGCTGAGGGCGCTGCGCCGCCCGCTTCGCCTGGCGGCCACGACGTTGCAGCTGCGCAGGCCGGAGTCGGCGCTCCTGGAACGGCTGAGCCCGCGGGCCGCGCTGAAGTCGGGGCTGATCCTGTTCGCGCTGCCCGTCGAGGGCGGCGAGCTCACCGACGTCCTGACGCTGCGCGAGCACGGCGGCGCGTTGTGGGCGCACACGCCTGTGGGACGGTTCATCCTCGTCCACGGCACCGAGGTGGACGAGGATCTGATGGCGGGGGCAGAGGCGGTGGGAGCCCTGCGGGCCGGCCTGTGAGCCGCCCGATCCACGTGCCCTCGCGCACCGGGGCGCCCGTGTGGCTGGTGCACCGGCCGGGCGCCGCCGTCACCACGGTGAGCGTGTGGCTGCGCGCCGGTTCCCGGCACGAGCGGGCCGGTACGGCAGGCGGCACGCACCTGCTGGAGCACATCCTGATGCAGACCCCGCTGGCCGGCGGGGAGCGGGTGGTGGACCTGCTGGAGGAGCTCGGCGGCGAGGCGAACGCGATCACCGGCCGCGAGCACCTGGCGCTGTACGCGCGGGTGCCGACCGGGGAGGCGACCGCGGCGCTGGAGATCCTGGCCCGCGCCCTGGCCGAGCCCGAGCTGAACGCGGCGGTGCTGGAGGCCGAGCGCAAGGTCGTGCGGGAGGAGCTGCGGCTGGCGGCGGCGGATCCGCTGGACGTCGTCCATGATGTCTTCTTCGAGCTCGCCTACCCGGACCACCCGCTGGGCAGGCCGGTCGGCGGCACGATCCAGGAGGTCGACCGGCTGGAACTGGACGCGCTGCGCGACCATCACCGGCGTCTTCTCGGCTCGGCCGGCGTGGTGGTGTGTGGTGGCGCCGACCCCGACGATCTGCTGCGGACCCTGGACATGGGACCGCTGGCGGCGTTGCCGCCGTGGCAGCACGACGGCTCGGCGGAGACGCCCCGCCTGAGCGGCGGACGCAAGGCGCTGCCGCTCAACTCGGACACCGCCGGGGTGGTGCTGGGCGGTGCGGCGGCGCCGTCCTCGGACCCGCGGCGCCACGCCTGGACGGTGCTGATGGAACTGCTGGCCGGGGCCAGCTCGGCGCTGCTCACCGAGGAGCTGCGCAACCGGCGGGGGCTGTGCTACGAGCTGTGGGCGGTGGCCGCCCCCTACCTCGAAGCGGGGGCCTGGCGGGTCTTCCTCGCCACCGCGCCCGAGCATGTGGACGAGGTCGTGACCTGCGCCACGGAGCTCCTGAACGGGCCGCTCTCCGGGGCCCGATGGCCGGCGGCGGAGGTGGCGCGGGCCGCCAGGCGCGCGGCCGGGCTGCTGCGGCTGGAGGCGGAGCAGTCGCTGGAGGAGGCACTGCTGTACGGCAGGCACGCCCTGGTGGCCGGCGAACCCGGCTGGACCCTCGCGGACGAGCTCGCGGCCATCGAGGCGGTGGGGGAGGCCGACCTGGCCGCGCTGCCGCCGGGCCCGCTCGCCGTGGCGACGGCGGGCGCGGCGTGATGGCGTTTTGTCGCCAACAAATGCGGCGGCCGGGAAAACGCCGGGAGAAAACGGTGAGCATGAGCTCAGGAATCGTCCGCGGCAGAGAGGAAGAAATGGACCGCCACCGTCGGGTAACCCGTCGTCCCAAGCAGCGGAAGAAGTGAGGTAAACGCAATGGACCGGCACCGCGTCAATTGGCTGAGGCGCCCGCGCGTCACGAAATCCCGTAAGGGCTGATTTCAAGGAGTGACGGATGCCCGAGATCGTGTGGGACAGGACGGTCCTGTTCCTGTTTCCGCCCGATGCGCTGATGCGGCATCTGGTCACTCCTGTCCTGGACAGGCTGGACGAGCACGGGTTCGAGCCGGTTCGCTACGAGGTGTTGTGGCACCGGCCGCCTGGGCAGGACGCCTTCCACGAAACCAAGATCACTTCCGTCTGGAAGGCCTACTTCTACCGGCAGGTCGACGTGGTGTTCGATCTCGGGCCGAGCCTCGCCCTGCTGGTAGAGGAGAGGTCGCCCGCGCCGGAGCCGCACCGGCGGCTGCGCGCGCTCAAGGGCGCCAGCGACCCGGCGGCGGCCGAGCCGGGCACGATCAGGCGTGACCTGCGTGGCGTCAACGTGCTGCTGGATCTGGTGCACAGCTCCGACAGCCCGGAGGACTCCCAGAACGAGGCCGGGATCTTCATGGGCGCGGGCTTCGGCACCGCGCTCGACGGCGACCAGCGGCCGCTGCGTGACCTGGTGGCGCTCCTGGAGGCCGGCGTGCCCCGCGAGAGCAGGGAGTTCGACGACGTGCGCGCCGGGTTGCGCTCGCGGGTCGTGGCCGCACTCTGGCACGAGCTCGGCGACGAAGCCCGCAAGCTGGCCCCCGAGCTGGCCAGGTCCGCCCGCGACGGCGCGGGCGCCGAGCTGGCCGCGCTGCTCCCCGCAGGACACGCGCTGGCCGAGCTCCTGGCCTGCGAGTTCCTGCCGGGAGGCGAGCGCCTCGACCTGCGCAGGGCCGCGGCCAGGCTGGCGGTCCACGGGGTGTCGCTGGACCCGTGGGAGCACGCCGTGCTGCAGACGTCGATGGTCTTCCCCCCGCTACGCTGCTGGCAGTGACTCGCGGCCCGGCTCACGGGTGCGGACGTGAGCTGCGCCGCCGCCAGTGACTCGCGGCCCGGCTCACGGTGCCAGCGTGGTCGTCGCGGCGCTCCACTCGATGAGCGGCTTGAGCTCCGGGTCCAGTGCCAGCACCCAGATCGGCAGCTCGACGGCCCGGCATCCCCGCGCCAGCTTCGCGCGCCAGGCTCCGTGCCCGTAGTGCAGGAGGCCGGCGCCGGCCTCGGCCGCGTGGCGGGACGGCTCGTAGTAGACGGTCGCGAAGTAGGTGTGCCGCGCCTCGGCGACGTCGTAGGCCATGGCCGTGCTCACGCAGTACCAGGTGCCGCGGTGGGGGAGGAAGAGCCCGTAACCCAGCAGCCTCTCGCCGAGTTCCGCGCCGGACAGCAGCGCGCCGCCGGCGCACAGCGTCTCCAGGTGGCGGGCGACGCCGGCCGGGTCGGGGTTGCCGCCGTACTTGCGGGAATGGCCGCATTTCAGCTCGACCATCCCCGGCACGGGCCGCGAGATCTCGGTCAGGCCGAGCCGGACCCCGGCGTCCGCCAGCCGGCGCAGCTCCCGCCGCGCCTCCTGCGCCCGATGTCTGGGCAGGGGCGTGCCCGGGGTGAGCTCGCACGAGTACGACATCGGTATCCCGGTGAAGCCCTGCCCGCCGAGCTCCCGCTCCAGCACCGGCCCCCGCGTGTACAGGAACGCCACCGCCCGCAGCTCGCGAGCCCGCGCCCAGGCGACGATCCCGGCCACCAGGGCTCCCACCGTCGCGCCGTCGTCCCCGGCCGGGCCGAGCGCGTGACACTCGTAGCCGGGCAGCATCACCACCAGATTCGGCGCGCAGCCGGGCCGGCCGTCCTGCCCTGCCCGAGCCTGCCTGGTGGCCGGGCTCAGCGGCAGCTTCGCGATGTCCGCCGCCAGCAGTTGCCCGAGATCGAACACCTCGCCCGGATACGCCCGCTCGACGACGGTCCCGTGCAGGATCGCCCCGCCCAGCTCGAAGGTGTACGGCCGGCCGGGCACCCGCCCGCGCATGGCGGCCAGCCAGCGGCCGGTGCTGAACAGCGGACCCTCGGCCGGAAGCAACCCGGCGGTCACCCGCATCGGGCCTTCGGCGGTCACCCGCATCGGGCCTTCGGCGGTCACCCGCATCGGGCCTTCGGCGGTCACCCGCATCAGGTCTTCGGCGGTCACCCGCATCGGACCTCCGGCAGGCACCCGCGTCGGGCCTTCGGGAGGCATCGCGTCAGACCTTCAGCAGGCACGCGTCGAGCGCGACGCGGCTCAGCCCGTGCCGGAGCTTGAACCGCGGGTTGCCCCGCCCGCCCTCCAGGACCTCGCAGCCCTCGCGCACCGCCTGCTCGGCGGTCGCGGCGTGCAGCAGCGCGTAGGGGCTGAACCCGCCCTCCACCTCGTAGTCCACCCCGCACGCCCAGGCGTGGAACCGGCGGCCGTCGCGCAGCACGATCCCGGCGGCGATGAGCCGCTCCCCCTGGCGGATCTCGATGGCCAGAGCCAGGTCGCCCAGTCCGGTGACGAAGTCCGTGAACAGCTCGGGCGGGTAGAAGCCGCCCGTGCCGTGCTTGGCCGCGGTTCTGGCGCACAGCCGCCCGATCTCCATCAGGTCCGCCTCGCCCGCCGGCCCCACCCGCTGCCACACGCCCGCTTCCGCCGCCCGGCGCCGGCCTCGGCGCAGGTTGGCGCGGGCCTTCTGGGTGGCGTGGGCCAGGGGGTCCGGCAGCCCGCGCAGGTCGAGCCGGAAACGGTCCTCGATGTGCTCGGCGGGGAAACCCAGCTCGATCAGAGCGGCGCGCAGCGGCGAGTCGTGCGCGACGTTGACGAAGCCGTACCAGTCGGCCTCCAGCTCCACGGCCAGCTCGCGCAGCACGCCGGCCACGGCCTTCAGCATGGTCTCCAGCCGCTGCGCGCCGGGCAGCCAGGCGTCGTAGCAGTGCCAGACGTGGCTCAGCAGCCCGCGCTCCGCGCCGGTCACCGGATAGCGGGCGCGCAGCTGGCCGAGCGGATCCAGCCCGTCGATCAGCGAGACGGGCAGCACCGCGACCGGGCGTCCGCCCTCGCGCACCACCAGATAACGGAATGACTTCACGGCCGTCAGCGGGGAACGCGCATACGAGCGCAGATATCGATGCCGATAGAAAACCGGCGCCCCGCACGACGAGACAACAGCATCCCATTTCTCACTGTCAAGGGCGTTGATTGACGTGAAGATGCCAATATCCAGGCTTTCGCTCATATCGCCCTTTCTCTGGTTGTACAAACGATATTAAGCACAAGAATTCGCGAGGAGGAAGTCGTGGCCCAAGTCGTCTTCCATAACAAGGTGGGCGGGTCCGAGACTCTGGAGGCCGCCGTCGGCAGGCCGCTCATGGAGGTCCTGACCGCCCACGGAATCCCCGTCAACGCGGTCATCACCACGCGCAACGGAAAGATCGTCCCCGAGGAGACGACGATCGTCGGTGAGCACGACGTCATCGAGCTGCGCCAGGTGCGCCACTACGACCTCGACGTCACCCGCCGCCCGGCGACCACGGTGTACGGCACGCCCGACCCGATCTACACCAAGTCCATCCTCTTCGACACCCTGGGCCGCTTGGAGCGGCGCGTGGAACAGTTCGACGAGGAGAGCTTCGTCCGCTATGTCGAGGAGACCTTCGTCCAGGGCGTGCTCAGCCACGGTGTGCTGCAGGCGGGCGACAACGTGGTCATCGGCCTGTCGGGCGGCCGTGACAGCGTCGCCTTCCTGAAGTTGCTGGAGCGCACCAAGCACCGGCTGCCCGCCTTCACGATGACCTCGGTGACGATCACCGGCCTGCCCGACTGGGAGGAGCCGGCCACCTTCGCCGCCGCCCGCGCCTCGGCGGAGGGGCTCGGCATCGAGCAGGCCATCGTCGACGCCTCCGACATCGAGCGGGTCTTCAAACTCCGCCGCCCCTTCGTGGAGGCGATGAACGAGGTGGTCGGCGGCGACCGCAGCCACCTGAACATGGTCGTGGGCCACCAGGTGCTGCGGCGCATGCTGGAGGACCACGCCCAGCGGATCGGCGCCGGCACGGTCGCGTTCGGGTTCAACGCCGACGACCTGGTGGCCAGCATGGTCACGTGGATCACCAGCGGGTTCCGGATGGGCGGCATCCCGGTCAGGCAGATCGGCGGGCTGCGCTACATCTTCCCGCTCTACCGCATCCCCAAGAAGGAGCTGACGATCTATCTGGAGCTGGTGGCTCCCGAGCTGAACCGCCAGGGCACCCCGGGCCGCTTCACCACCGGCCCGCAGGAACGCTCGATGGCCTACGCCATGGCCGACCACCTGTACGGCCTGTGGCCCGGAATCGACTACTACCTGTTCGAGTCGTTCGCCACCATGCAGCGCTACATGTTCCCGCTGGTCGAGGAGAAATGCGGGGTCTGCGAAGGGGTCTACGTGGTGCAGGAGGGCGTGCGCAATCCCATCGACATCTGCGACGTGTGCGACTTCTTCGCGCGCCAGGAGTTCGCGTGACCCCTTGGTACGCCCAGTACTTCACCGCCGACTACTGGAGCTTCGCCCGGCACGAGTACACCCGGGAGCGCACCGCCGCGGAGGCCGGCTACCTGCTGCAGGTGCTGGGCGAGCACGCGCCGGGGCGGCGGGTGCTCGACCTGGGGTGCGGCACCGGCCGGCACGCCGTCGAGCTGGCCCGCCACGGCTACCGGGTGACCGGGGTGGACGTCTGCGCGTGGGCGCTGGAGCAGGCCAGGTCGGCGGCGGACCGAGAGGGTGTGCGGCTCGGCCTGATCGAGGGCGACCTGCTGGAGCGGGTCGAGCTGCCGGAGGCGGACGCGGCGATCTGCGTTCAGGCCTTCGGCTGGGGGAGGGACGACGAGCAGCTCGCCCTGCTGCGGCGGGTGCGTGAGCGGCTGGTGCCCGGCGGGCTGCTGGTCCTCGACCACTCCAACGTCGCGGCCATCCTGCGCCAGTACCGGCACCGCGACCGGTTCGAGGCGGCCGGCGACACGTTCGACTTCCTGCGTTCCTACGACCCGCTGGACGGCCGCAGCCGCGGCGAGCTGCGCGTGGCGCACGCCGACGGCCGCGTCGCCGTCCTGCGCGACGACGTCCGGCTCTACCTGCCGAGCGAGGTCGTGTCGCTGGTGCGGGCGGCGGGCTTCGAGCTGGTGCGGGCCGACGCCGACTTCACCGCCGGCTCCGCCGTCCTGCCGGAGACCCGCTACGTCCAGTTCCTGGCCGTCGCGGCGCCGCGCCCGCGCCCCGCCGTCCTCGGGCACCGGGGCGGCGGCGCCGAGGTGGACCTGCGGTGGGCGCCCGACGAGATCGACTTCGTCCGGGACGCGATCGACAGTGCCTGGGCCGCGGTCGGCGACCCCCGCGAGCCCGCCCGCGCCTACCCCCTGGACGACCCGTACGGCTCGGGGCGCGCCGCCCCGGTGCTCGCCCGCCACTTCGGCGTGCCGATCGACCCCAGCCAGGTGGTGACGGGCGCGGGCACGACCGGGCTGCTGCACGCGCTGGCCGGGCCCGGCAGGCTCCTGCACACCGCCCACGCCCACCCCGACCTGCTCGCCTGGTCGGCGCAGCGCGGCGCGGAGCTGCGTGTGTACGCGCCCGGCCAGGACGTGTCGAGCGAGCGGCCGACAACCGTGCTGCTCGAACGGCCCGGAGTCCGCGGCGACGTGCTGCCACTGGATCAGGTGGCGGAACTGGCCGGGGCGGCCGCCTCGGCGGGCGGCGTGCTCGTCATCGACGAGGCCTGCGCGAGCTATCTCGGCCCGGAGGCCAGCGCGGTCCCGCTGACCACCCGGATGCCGGGCATGGTCGTGCTGCGCAGCCTGTCGAAGGGCTACTGCTGCGGCGGGCTGCGGGCGGGATTCGCGATCTGCTCCCCCGACGTGGCGGGCGCGGTCCGCCAGGCGGTGCCGCCGCTGGGCATGTCGGCGTTGTCGCTGGAGGTGGCGCTGCGGCTGCTCGACCAGGGTGATGTGCTGGGACCGCTGCGGCAGGCCGTGGCGGCGGCCAAGACGGAGCTGGTGGAGGTGCTCACCGGGCTCGGCTGCCGGGTGGAGCGAGGGCATCCGGCGCTGCCGTGGGTGGTGACCGAGGACGAGCTGCCGCCGTGGCTGGCCGGGCGGCGGCTGCCGGGCCTGACCCGGGTCAGCGTGCCGCTCTCGGCCGCACGCCGCGCCGCGCTCCGCCGGGTCGCGACATGAGGACCGTCGCTCCGCCGGGTCGCGACATGAGGACCGTCGGCGACGCCGTACAGGAGACTTTCGGCCGTTTCGACGTGGGGCGGGCGGTCGAGGACGTCGCCGAGCTGGCCGCCTTCGACCGCTATCAGGCCTCCGACGGGATCCGCGCGGCCGCCGAGTACGTCGCGGCCGGGGCGGAGCGGGCGGGCCTGAGCGACGTGCGGCTCCTGGAGTTCCCCGCCGACGGCGCCAGGCGCTGGTGGAGCTTCCGCGCCCCGCTCTCCTGGACCCCGGTACGGGCGGCGATCGACGACGTCGTGCGCTACCCGGAGCAGCCCTTCGCGTTGGCGGCGGGTTCGGCGGCCACTCCGCCGGGCGGCGTGCGCGTCGCCGTGGCGCCCCTGGCGGACGCGGGCGAAGGCATGCTGGCCGTCCATGACTGCGGCACGCCGGTGCAGGCCGCGATCGAGCGGGCCGCGAGCGTCGGCGCGTTCGGCCTGGTCACCGACCGCCTTCCCGGCCCCGGCAGAGTCGAGCTGCCGGCCGGGAGCGGCCTGGCCGCCTTCAGCGTCACCCCCGGGCAGGCGGCCGAGCTGCTGCGGCGGGGCAGGGTCCGGGTCGAGGTCGAGACGCACCGGCGCGCGGCCATGCCCGTCGTCACCGGCCTGCTGCCCGGAACCGGGCCGGAGGAGGTGCTGCTCTCGGCGCACCTGTGCCATCCGCGTCCGAGCGTGAACGACAACGCCTCGGGAGCCGCCGCGCTGCTCGGCGTGGCCGGGGCGCTGGCCGGACGGCTGGGGCGGCGGGGCATCCGGTTCGTCTGGGGCCCGGAGTTCACCGGGATGGCCGCCTACCTGCACGACGTCGCCGAGCGCCCGCCGGTCGCCGCCGTGAACGTGGACATGGCGGGGCAGGATCAGCGCCGGTGCGGCGGGCCGCTCATCGTCGAGCGCAGCCCCGACCACCTGCCCGGCTTCGTCAGCGCGCTCACCGAGCACGTCGTGGCGGCGCTGCCGCAGGCCGCGCGCTCCTACTCGGGTGCGGTGGCCTGCGACACCTGGGCCTGGCGCGCCACGCCGTTCGTCGGAGCCTCCGACCACAGCCTGCTCGTGGACTCCTCCATCGGCTGCCCGACGGTGTCGCTCGGGCACTGGCCCGACCGGTTCAACCACAGCGCGGCCGACACCCTCGACAAGCTCGACCCGGCCGAGCTGCGCCGGACGGCCACTGTCGCGGGAGCGACCGGGGCGGTGCTGGCCGGCCTCGCGGGCGAGCGCGCCGAGCTGGAGCACATCGCGGTGGGCTGGGGGGCGGAGCGGCTGCTCGGCTGCCGCCAGGGGTCACGCACGTTGGTGCGGCACCGCACGGCCGTCGCGCTGGGCGCCCTGGACGGGGTGGACGCGCTGCACGGTCCCGTCGGCGGCGGGGCCCGCGCCTGGCTGGCCGTCCTGGCCGACCACGTGGCCACCCTGCCACCGGCGGAGGCGCCGGCAGTGGCAGCGGCGCCGGGTGGCGGGATGGCCGGCGGGCGGGCGATCAGCCGTACCTGGGAGGGGCCGTTCAACCTGCGCGGGCTGGCCGAGGCGGCGAGCCCGGCCGGGCGGGCGTGGCTGGACCGGCAGGCGGCCCAGGCCCGCGCCCGCTCGTACGCCCTCATGCTGGCCCTGGCCCACGGACTGGACGGCAGCAGGGACCGGGCGGCGGTGGCCGCCTACGCGCAGTGCGCGGCCGAGCTGCCCGTGCCCGAGGAGTTCGCTCACGACTTCCTGGCCGTCCTCGTCGAGGCCGGCTGGGCGAAGGAGGGCTGATGCGCGAGTTGTTGCGAGACCGCCGGTTCCTGCTGCTGTTCTTCGGCCAGACGGTCAACATGATCGGCGACCGGGCGCTGCTGGTGGTGCTGGGCATCTACGTCAAGGAGCTGACCGGCTCGGACGCGCTGGCCGGAGTGGTGTTCCTCCTGCTGTCGGTGCCGTCGTTCTTCGCGCCGCTGACCGGGCTGCTCGTCGACAGGTTCCCCAGGCGCAAGGTCCTGATCGTCAATGACCTGCTGGCCGGGGCGTTGGTGCTGTGCCTGCTGCTCGTACGGCATCCGGAAGATCTGTGGATCGTGTTCGCGGTCACGCTCGGCTACGGCTTCGCCAACCACGTCTTCACCGCGGCCAGGGGCGGCCTGATCCACTCGATGGTCCCCGAGCGGCTGCTCAGCGAGGCCAACGGCCTGCTCAGCTCGCTCGGTCAGGGGCTGCGGGTGCTCGGCCCGCTGATCGGCGCGGCGCTGTACGTGGCGCTGGGCCTGTCCGCGGTGGCGATCCTGGACACGGCGACGTTCCTGCTGTCGGTGCTGGTGCTGCTCATGCTGCGCCGCGCGCCCGACCTGGCCAGGCCGGCGCCGCTGCAGCCGGGCCGGTTCCGCGACGACCTGCTGGCGGGCTTGCGTCACATCCTGGGCGACCGGGAGCTGCGCGGCGGCGTGCTGGCGGTGGCGGCGGCGCTGTGCGCGGCGGGGCTCGTCAACCCGGCCATGTTCGCCGCCGTCGAGCAGGGGCTCGGCCGGCCGGCCGCGTTCGTCGGAGTCATCGCGGCCTTCCAGGGCGCGGGTTCCGTCGCGGGCGGCTTCGTCGTCGCGCCGCTCATCAAGAGGTACGGCGAGCATCGCGCCGCGGCCGTGGGCTTCGTGCTCAGCGCGGCGGGCCTGGCGTCGGTGATCCCCGCCACGGAGGTGACGATGTGCGCGGGCGGCGTTCTGGTAGGTCTCTCCATCCCGATTTTCATGGTGGCCACGACGACGCTCGTGCAGCGCCGTACCGAGGGTGGTATGCAGGGCCGCGCGCTTACCGCAATGGACGCGATCATCGACCTGCCGTTCGTGCTGTCCATGGGAATCGGGGCACTCGTCGTGGGTTTCTTCGAGTTCCGGGTCATCTATGCGGTCGCGGCGGTGATTTTCGCCGTGGTGGCCACGTCGGTGCTGGTGGGGCGAGGGTGGCGGGTTGATGCCACCCTCGCGCGAATTGATTGACCAAAACAAAGAGCATTTTTATCGTTGTTGAATGACGGACAATGGGCCACAAGGCCCGGCCTAATTCAGGAGGCGCCTGTGTTACGGGAAAGCATCCAGACCACTGTCAGAACTCCCATCATGACAACTCCGGAACTCGTCGAGAAAATGCTCGCCGCACGCCAGGAAATTCAGGTCATGAAGTTCCGCACGACGTGCACCGACTGCGTGCCGAACTACTGACATGACTGAGACCGGGACGCTCGTTCGCCCCGGGCTCGACCTGCGTGCCGTCCCCGGCCTGGTTCTGTCGGAACTGGGCCGGGGCGGTCCCGGCGTGCTCGTCCTGGCCGTCGACGGGCTGTCCTGGCAGGTCGCCCGGCGCGCCTGGCGCTCCGCCGAGCTGTCCTGTCTGACCTCGACCTTTCCCAGCACCTCGGCCACCGCGTGGCTGACCTCGGTCACCGGCGCACCGGTGAGCGAGCATCTGACGGTAGGCGCGGCCTATCGCGAGCGGGCCGGCGGGCCGCTCGTCAACGTGATCACGGGGGCCGTCCTGGCGGGAGAGCCCGCCCCGCGTGAACCGGCCCGGAGCCTGCCCACGATCTTCGAGCGGGCGCGGGAGGCCGAGCCGGTGGTGGTGGGCCGCGAGCTCGACCTGCTGTCCGGCCCCTGGGTGGGGGCGCTCACCCGCGGCGCGGCGCGGCAGCCGGCGCGTCAGGCGCTGACCAGCGACCCGAAGGGCCTGGTCGCGGGCGTGGCCGCGGATGTCGAGGCGGCCATCGGCCTACGGCGGAAGCGCCCGCTGCTGTTGTGGGTCTACGTCAACCTCGACGACCACGTGCACCGGCACGGCTACGACGAGCGGGCCGTCCACGCGCTGGCCGAGCTGGGACGGCACGCGACGGCCTGGGCCCGCAGGGGGTGGAACGTGCTCTCCTACGCCGACCACGGCCTGGTTCCCGTCGACTCCGACCCGGGCCTGGCGCGACGCTGGGCGGAGGTGGACACGCCCGCGCTGTGCGAGCTTCCGGGCGGCGGCGCCGGCCGGGTGCGCTGGCTCTACCCGCGCCCGGGCAGGGCGCGTGAGGTGGCGGAACGCCTGGCCGAGGCCCTGGACGGCCACGCCATGGTGCTGCCGGCCGCCGCGCTCGGCGAGCTGGGCCTGCTGGAGTTCGCCGGTCCGGTGCGGGAGCGGCTCGGCTCGGTGGTGGCCGTCGCCACCTCTCCGCGTTTCCCGCTCCCCGATCCCGGCCTGCGTTACGAGCATGGGGCGCTCAGTGACGAGGAGACGCTGGTCCCGCTGGCTCGCTGGGTCAGATCCAGCCACGCCTGACCGCCTCCGCCCCGGCCTGGAAGCGGCTGGTGGCGTTGAGGCGCTCCATCATTCCCGCCACGCGCCTGGCGAAGGTGCGCTTGCTGAGGTGCAGCCGGGCGGCGGCGCGGTCGTCGGTGAGCCCGTCGCCGAGCGCCCGCAGCACCTCACCCTCGCCCTCGGCCTGCCCCCCGTCGCCGGGCGAGCCGCTGCGCCGGTCGTCCAGGATGTGGCAGATGGTGTCGAAGACACCCGCCACGGAGGCCGCGACCAGGGGGTTGGCGATCCTCTCCAGCCGATCGGCGGGCGCCGGGCCGGGGTGGGCGACGTAGGCGACCATGCGGTCGCGTACGAGGACCTGAAAGGGCAGGCCGGTCACGGCCCGGACGGTCGCGCCGGCCTGCCAGGCCGGCGCGAGAGGGGACGTACGGCCCGGCTGGCCGGGTCCGTGCAGGATGCGGACGGCGACCCGGCGCCGGGCGAGCCGGGCGAACAGGCGGGGCAGGGCGGGGTGCAGACGCTCGGGCTCGGCGGACAGCACGAGTAACTCGGCGTGGGTCTGCTCGGTCAGTTCCAGCTCCAGAAGAGGGAGCCCGAGCTGGGACGCGGGGAGGTCGGCGAACTTGGTGGGGAGGGGTCTGCTGGTGCTCAGAGACATCGATACCAACCCTGTTGCCAGTCGAAGTACCACTACTCCGAACGCTAGAGGGGAGGTATGTGTATGCGATTTCGATGAGTTATCGCCGCGACGGCCGGAAGTCATGCACAGTTGAAGTGGACGTTTTTTGTCATTTCTTGTTATGTCGCCTATGTGTGGATATCCTACGATCTTCCGTAGGAGTTGACGGGAATGGCATGGCCTCAGCTGAGCCGAACCAGTGGATGTGTGCATGGAGTTTCGCGTCCTCGGCCCGCTGACGGTGGTCACGGGAAACCTGCATATCCCCTTAGGCGGGCCACGCCAGCGCACCGTTCTGGCGACCCTCCTGCTCAACGTGGGCAGAGTGGTCTCGACCGACCGGCTCAGCGCCGCGATCTGGGGCCAGAACCCGCCCGCGACCGCCCGCAACCAGGTGGCCATCTGCGTGTCGGGGCTGCGCCGTGAGTTCGCCGCCGCGGGAGTGGCCCACGACTCCATCGTCACCGCCTCCTCCGGCTACCTGCTGCGGCTCGCCGACGACGACACCTTCGACGTCAAGCAGGTCGAGGAGGCGCTGCGCCAGGCCCGCACGGCCCGGACCGCGGGAGCCCTGGAAAAGGCCTCGGAACAACTCTCCAACGCCCTGGCCGTGTGGCAGGGCGACCCGCTGACCGGGGTCGAGGGAGACCTGGTGCGCGCGGAGTCCGAGCGGCTCGGTGAGTGGCGCCTGGCCATCCTGGAGGAGTTCTTCGAGGTCGAGCTGGAACTGTCGCACGACCTCCAGATCGTCGGCGAGCTGCTCGCGCTGGTCGCCGAATACCCGCTGCGCGAGCGCCTGCGCGGCCTGTTCATGCTGGCCCAGAGCAGGGCAGGCCGCCGGGCCGAGGCCCTGGCCACCTATCAGGAGGGATACCGGCTCAGCATCGAGCGCCTGGGGCTCGAACCCGGCGCTGAGCTGGCCGACCTGCACGAGGCCATCCTCCGCGGGGAGACCCAGCAGCGGCAGGGCCGCCTCGTCGTGGAACGTGCCGCACCGGAGACCACACCTGCCGTGCCCGCCCAGCTGCCACCCGACGTGACCGGCTTCGTCGCCCGCGACGCCGAGATCGGCCGGCTCGACGCGCTCCTGGAGCGCAAGACCCAGGCGGCGCAGCCGTTCATCGCCGTCATCACCGGGATGGGCGGCGTCGGCAAGAGCGGCCTGGCCGTGCACTGGTCGCATCGCGTCGCCCCGCGTTTTCCCGACGGCCAGCTCTTCGTCGACCTCAACGGCTTCTCCGAGACGGGCCCGCCGGTCTCCCCCTTCGACGTGCTCGACACCCTCCTGCGCGCGCTCAACGTGACCCGTCAGCATCCCCTGGCCACGCTGGAGGAGCGGGCCGCCCTGCTCCGCAGCGTCCTGGCCGGGCGCCGGCTGCTGCTCGTGCTCGACAACGCGCGCGACTCCAGCCAGGTCCGGCCCCTGCTGCCCGGCGCGCCCGGCTGCGCCGTCATCGTGACCAGTCGCGACCAGCTCGCCGGGCTCATCACGCTGGAGGGCGCGACCCCGCTCCGGCTGGACGTGCTCCGGCCCGACCAGGGCGTGGACGTGCTCGCGTGCATCGCGGGCGAGCAGCGGGTGCACGCCGACCCGGAGGGGGCCAGGCAGCTCAGCGAGCTGTGCGGCGGTCTGGTCCTGGCGCTGCGCGTGGCCGCCGCCAGGCTGGCCGTACGGCCGTCGTGGACCAGCGCCGACCTGGTCGCCAGGCTCACCGACGAGAGCCGCAGGCTCGACGAGCTCAGCCGGGGCGAGGTGGACCTGCGCACCAAGTTCATCCTCAGCTACCGCGACCTGTTGCCCCAGGTGGCCATCATGTTCAGGCGGCTGGCCCTGCTGGACGTGGCCGAATTCGGCCCGTGGCTGGGCGCCGCCCTGCTGGAGGTGGATCCGGAGCGGGCCCAGGACCTGATCGAGCAGCTCGTCGACGCCCAGCTGCTGGAGCTGAGCCAGCCCTGGCCCGGTGGCCAGGCTCGCTACCGCTTCCACGATCTGCTGCGCCTGTACGCGCGCGAGCGCGCCCTGGCCGAGGAGAGCGAGCAGGAGCGCAACGCCGCCCTGGGCCGGGCCCTGGGCTGCTGGCTGGCGCTGGTCGAAGCCGCCCACGCCCGGCTGCTCGGCGGCGACTACGCCGTCCTGCACAGTACGGCGGAGCGCCGCCGGCTGCCCTCCGCCGTGATCGACCGGCTGATGCCCGACCCGATCGAGTGGTTCGAGGCCGAGCGCCCGCACCTGCTGGCGGCGATCGGCCAGGCCGCCGCGCTCGGCTTGAGCCAGCTCTCCTGGGACCTGGCGATGACCTCGGCGACGTTCTTCGAGTCACGCAGCTACTACGACGACTGGCGCTCGACGCATGAACTCGCGCTCGCCGCCGCCCGCCGCGACGGTAACGTGCGCGGCCAGGCCGCCATGACCTACGGCCTGGGCAGCCTGGAGCTGTTCCGCCAGCGCTACGACGAGGCCGAGAACCTCCTGCAGGAGGCGATGCTCATGTTCGCGGAGCAGGGCGAGGAGCACGGCCGCGCGCTGGCGCTGCGCAACCTGGCCCTGCTCGACCGCATCGCCGGCCGCTTCGACCTGGCGCTCGCGCGCTACGAGCAGGCCAGGGAGATGCTGCACGCCGCCGGCGACCGTGCCGCCGGGGCGCACGTCATGGCGAGCACCGCGCAGGTGCTCCTGGAGAGGGGCGCGTACGGCGAGGCCGAGCCGCTGCTGCGGACCGCGGTGAGCACCTTCGAGGAGATCGGCTACCAGCGGGGCCTGGCCCAGGCGCTGTACCGCTTCGGCGAGATGTTGCTGCGCACCCAGCGCATCGACGCCGCCCGCCAGACCCTGGAGAAGGCGCTGGAGACGGCGCGGCAACTGCGTGACGTGGTGGGGGAGTCGTACGTGCTGCGGGTGCTGGGCGAGACCTACGCGCAGCAGGGCCGTACCGATGCCGCCGAGAAGGCGCTGCTCACCTCCAGGCAGATCGCCCTGCGTGTCGGTGAGCAGTTCGTGGTGGGGGTCACCTCGCTCGCGCTGGGCAACCTCTACTTCGGAATAGGGAACGCGACACCGGCCAGGAACAACCTGATGCTCTCCTCGAAGGTCTTCGAGGAGCTGGGCGCGAGGATCTGGCACGCGCGGGCTTTGGAGGCACTGGCGGCGACGGAGGCCATGCTCCACAACGACCAGGGCGCCCACGAGCTGTGGGCTCGTGCGGCCGCCCTGCTCGCGGGGGTCGAGGACCGATGAGCGACGTCAGCGGCCGCCGCCGCCGCGGTTGAAAATCAAGATCGTGCCGGTCCAGTGGAAGTTGCCGGGGTCCTCGCCCGGACCCGGGTCGGCGGCGGCGGGCATGGCGAGCAGAACGGTGAGGAACGCGGCCGCGGTGGTGACGAGAGCGATGCGACGCTTCATCGGAGGTCCTTTCGTAGAAGAGTGAGAGGATCTGTCGCGCAGGTTCGCCTAGAACGTAATATCCCGGGGCGGCCGGGTCGAGGAGATCGGCCAGGCGGATGGTCCTGGCACGTCCGTGGTGCCGCCGGTGCCGAAGGCGGAGGTCGTCGCGCCGGCGATCTCGCCACCGTCCACGACCAGCTCCTGCCCGGTCAGGAACGCGGCGGCCGGTGAGGCCAGATAGTGAAAGGCCGCGCCGATCTCCGACGGCTGGGCGTGCCTGCCGAGCGGGATGGAGCGGTTGACCTCCTCCAGCATGGCCGGGGTGTACTCCGCCTCCTGCATGGGTGTCAGCACCGCTCCCGGGCTGACGCACGCCACCCTGATGTGCGGGCTGAGCTCCAGCGCGAAGGTGCGGCACAGGGCCAGGACGCCGGCCTTGGTGGCGTTGTAGTCGGCGTAGTGCGGATACCCCCGTGAGGCGTTGACGGAGGCGGTCGCCAGCAGCACGCCATGCCCCTGCCTGGTCATGTAACCGGCCGCGCAGCGCCACAGGCCCAGCACGCCCAGCAGGTTGACGTCCACGACCCGGCGGGCGGTGGCCTCGTCGAGGTTGAGCACGCCGTGCCGGACGCTGATGCCCGCGTTGGCGATCACCACGTCGAGCCGGCCGTACTCCGTCCAGACCGCGGCCACGGCCGCCTCTATCGCCGGCCAGTCGCTCACGTCCGCCTCGACCCAGGTGACACCCGGGCTCGGCGGGGCGATCGGCGGCTGCACGTCGAGGTTGACGACGATGTCGCCGGAGCGCGCGAAGTGCTCGGCGGTGGCGAACCCGATCCCGCTGGACGCGCCGGAGATGACCACAGTACGCACGGCATCGCCCCTCAGAAGATCACCCGTGGGCTGGTCGTCGCCCGGTTGCCGATGGACCTGCGCAGATTCCTGCTGACCGTCAGCTTCTTCAGCCACCGGTCGGTGCCGTCGTAGCGGGCACTGAACGGCCTGCGCCCGTGGACGGCCAGGTAGTTGTCGACGATCAGCAGGGTGCCCTGGCCGACGACCACGTCCTGCTGCTCCGCCTCCAGCCCCGCCACGAGCGCGTCGAGCGCGCTCTCGGCCTGGAGATCCCCGTCCGCGCAGGTCATGAACGGGCGGTCGAGGCGCAGATAGGGGCTGCCGGGCTCGCCGACGAGCACCGGGACGGCCTCGGGGTTGTCGCGCATCTCGCGCATCAGGGCCAGCGCGGGATGGCCGGGCTCATTGGCCTCCAGCTGCCGCAGATGCTCGTCGTCGGGCCGGATGTGGAAGCGCGGGCGCGCCAGCAGCCTGGCCTGCTCCTCCGTCAACTCCAGGTCGCGCACCGAGGCCACGATCGTCGGAACGTTCTCGTGGTTGCGCAGCCCGAACAGCAGCAGGTAGTCGCAGCGCAGCGGGTGGAAGCCGTCCTCGGTGTGGAACTCCAGCAGCGACTGGCTGCTGTGACCGTTCTGCTGCATCTCGTCGCCGCGGATCGGCACGATGTTCTGGATCATCCGCCCCGACTGCAGGGTGGACCAGGCGAACGGCTCGCCCAGCACCATCCCGCACAGGGCGAGATAGATCTCCGCGTCGCCCGCGGCGGCCGGCTCGGCGGGGGCCGACCAGTGGCCGGGCGTGGGGCCGACGGCCTCGTCGTCGATCGGGAAGCCGTGCACCAGGCACATCCCGGCCGGTTCCGTGCGGCGGAAGTCCTCCAGGAAACGGCGCAGCCCGACCGGCAATTCCTCGCGGATGTGCCGGCAGCGGTCGAAGAAGCCGGGGTCGGCCGGATCCTCGCCCAGCGCCCTGACCCGCTCGCCGAGGGCCGCGATCGCCTCCACCTCCTTGCCGTCGAGGAGGTATCCGATCGTGTCGGCGCTCATACCAGCGTGCTCCTGACACCGGCGGGCCTGATGTCGCTCCAGTTGCTCTCGACGTACTCCAGGCTCTCGGCGCGGGCGGCCGGGCCGAAGGCGACGGTCCAGCCGCTGGGCACCGGGATGGCCGACGGCCACAGCGAGTGCTGCTCCTCAGCGTTCACCAGGACCAGAAAGGAGCCGTTCTCGTCGTCGAACGGGTTGCTCATGTCAGCTCTCCGGGCTCAGATCGAACAGGATGCCGCGGGGAGGCGCGGCGAAGTCGCGCTCGCCGTTCACGACCCAGCCGGACTCGCGGAAGGCCTCGTGCCACTCCGAGCGGGTGGGGAGGTAGACCCCCATCGCCGCGTGGACGAGCTCGAACCCCAGGGTGAAGATCGTCGTGTCCGGTCCCGGCGGCTCCTCGCTGCGGACCACGTCGCACAGCAGCAGCCGCCGCGCGTTGGGGAAGGCGGTCCGCAGCTTACGCAGGCCCGCCACGCAGGAGGGCTTGGGCCAGAAGTCGTGGCCGAGGAAGACACAGGTGATGAGGTCGACGTCGGCGAACTCGGGCGCGGGCGACAGATCTCGCACGTCGCCGGTGACGACGCCGATCCGGCCGGCCAGACCGGCCCCCGCCACCGAGTCCCTGGCCAGGTCCACGGCCGCGGCCGCGATGTCGACGCCCACGCCGCGCACGCCGGGTCTGCGGGAGACCGCCCCGATCAGCCGCTGGCCGGAGCCGCAGCCGAGGTCGGCGATGACCGAGTAGTCCAGCTCGCCGAGCAGCTCGACGAAATGCGGCTCGACCTCGGTCTCGCCGATCAGCTTGGAGCCGACCGCCACCGCCCGCATGTCCCTGGTGTAGAAGTCGCCGGTGCGGTCCTCGGTCCGGCTCACGCCGGGCAGGACGGAGAACAGCTCGCCACAGCCGCGGACCAGCCAGTAGAAGTACCCGCGCGCGTCGTAGGCGTGCTCGAAGCGCGGCCCGGTGACGGCCTTGTCGTCGGCGACCTCGACGATCTCCGCCCAGGACAGTGTCACCAGCAGCTGGCGCACCAGCCGCGGATCGAGCCCGTCCGCGACGGCCGTCTCGATCGGGTAGCTGCCCTGCTGCCTGAGCGCGTCCAGGATGCCGAGCTCGGCGGCGGCCGAGATCGAGGCCGCGACGAGGTAGGACGAGAAGACGTCGGCGACCGGGCCGCGGGTGAAAGCCGTATGCATCGGGTACTCCATTTCGGTCGGCTCTTCGCTCGGCATCGTGCTCACGCCTGCTCCGCCCACAGCGCGTCGATGGTCTCGTGGGACACGACCGTCTCCAGGTCGGACTTGGACGCGTACCCCATGTTGATGATCGTCCGCACGCCCGCGGTGATCGGATAGACACGGTGCAGCGTGGTGTTGGTGCGCATCACGTAGAGGTCGCCCGGCTGCACCTCGAACGACCAGGTGGGATTGTCGAGCAGCGTGCGGTGGATGGCGGGATTGTCCTTGTTCCACGTGGTGCCGGCGACGCACTGGACGAACCCGCCGTGCTCCGGCGGCGGGCACTGCACCAGCCACACCAGCGCGAAGCTGTAGTCGTCCCAGTGCCAGCCGTGGGTGTCACCGCTCTGCTCCAGACGGGTGATCACGTACTGCTCCGGCTCGTACGGGCAGGTCAGGACGGGCTCGCCGACGATCTCGGCGAGCAGGCCGACCAGCGCCTCCGACTCGTACACGGCGGGAATGACGGCGCTGCGCGCGGCGATCTCCGATCGCGTCACGTTACGCATCCGGCGGGGCGTGTCGCCGGTTTCCTTGAATCTGAGGTCGCGCCGGACCCCGGATTCCTCGATGAGGGAGAGCACGTCGTCGGCCACGGCCTGCTTGACACTCGCGGGTGCCAGAAACGACGCCATCGCGAAGCCCCGCTCGGCGAACCCGCGCCGGGCGGCGGCCACCTCGCCGGATAGGTCGGCGTGGCGTACGTGCTGGTTCAGCTCCTGCACAATTCGGGCATTCACTGCGGGGATCCTTCGCTTCTCCTGAGGGGATCTGTCTCGGACCGTAGGGCCGCCGCGGGGGCTGGAGAAGCGACAGCCGCCGTTGTGGCGAGAAATCGCCATTCGGCCACTGTCCCTGCCGGGGCTGTACGAGGCTTCCTACGCTGAGGCCATGCTGACCGGGGTTCCCCTGTTCCTCCTGCACCTCGTCGTGATCCTGGCCCTGGCCGTTCTGCTGGGCCGCCTGGCCGTACGGCTCGGCCAGCCGGCGATCGTGGGCGAGCTGGCGGCCGGGGTCGTGCTCGGGCCCTCGGTGCTGGGACAGCTGGCGCCGGACTGGGCGCAGTGGCTGCCGCGGCCCGGCTCGGGGGCGCTCATCGACGCCGTCGCCCAGCTCGGAGTGCTGCTGCTCGTCGGCCTCACCGCCGCCGAACTCGACCTGGGCAGGCTGCGCGCGCAGGCGGGCACGCTGGTCCGGATCAGCTTCTGGGCCATGCTCCTGCCGCTGGCGCTGGGCGCGGCGGCCGGCCTCGTGGTACCGGCGGCCCTGCTGGGGCCGAACGCCGACCGGGGCACGTTCGCCGCCTACCTCGCCGTGGCGCTGGCCGTCACCGCCATCCCGGTCATCTCCCGCACCCTCAGCGACCTGGGACTGCTCGGCCATCGGGTCGGCCAGATCACCCTGGCCTCCGGCGCCTTGCAGGACGCCGTCGCCTGGATCCTGCTCGCGGTCGTCGGCGCCATGGCCACCGGCGGCGTGGACGCGGGCACGTTCGGGATGCCGATGGTGTGGCTGGCGGTCATGGTCACGGCCGCCCTGCTGCTGCGGCCGGTCGCCCGGCGCGTGCTGAGCACCGCCGACCAGGCGCCGGCCATGACCACGTCCACCGTCGTGATCCTCGCCGGCGCGCTCGCCGCCCACCTCGCCGGACTGGAGCCGGTCGTCGGCGCCTTCGTCGCCGGGCTGGTCGCCGGAGCCGCGGCCGGCGACGGCGCGCGGCACCTGACCACGCTGCGCACGACCGTCATCGCCGTCCTGGCCCCGGTCTTCCTGGCCTTCGCCGGGCTCCACCTGGACCTCGCGGCCCTGGCCGATCCGGTGGTCGCCCTGACCGCGGCGGGCCTGCTGATCCTGGCCGTGGCGGGCAAGCTGGCCGGCGGCTACCTCGGCGCCCGCACCAGCGGACTGCCCCGCTGGGAGTCCTTCGCCATCGGCGCCGGACTGAACTCGCGTGGCCTGATCGAGATCATCGTCGCCACCGTCGGGCTCAAGCTGGGCATCCTGACATCCGCCGCCTACTCGATCGTCGTCCTGATCGCGGTGGCCACCTCCCTGATGGCACCCCCGCTGCTGAGGGCGGCCTTCAGGCGGGAACCCCGACCAGCCCGGAACGGAGAGCCGCATGGCCGTGGCGAGAGTGAACGGGACCACCCTGACCTACACCGACCAGGGCACAGGTGACCCCGTCATCCTGGTGATGGGCACCGGCAGCCCCGGGCACGTCTGGCACCTGCACCAGGTGCCCGCGCTGGTGGCCGCCGGCTACCGCGTCATCACCTACGACAACCGCGGTCTGTCGCCGGACCCCGGCACCCGGCACGAGATCGGCGACCTGGCCGGTGACCTCGCCGCACTGGCCGAGACCCTGTGCGGGGGCCGCTGCCGCCTCGTCGGCGTGTCGATGGGCGCGCACGTCGTGCAGGAACTGCTGCTGGAGCGGCCGGAACTGGTCGAGCAGGCCGTCCTGATGGCCACCCGCGGGCGGCCCGACCATTTCCGCGCCAGGCTCGCCGCGGCCGAGGCCGAGCTGAACGCCGGCCCGGTCGAGGTGCCCGCCGCCTACGGTGCGGCGCTGCGGGCCGCGCTCAGCCTGTCGCCTCACACGCTCAACGACGAGAGCCGGGCCCGGCAGTGGCTGGACCTGTTCGAGCTCTTCCCGACGGCCAAGGCGGTGATGCGCGCCCAGAGCAGGCTGGAGATCATCGACGACCGGCTGATGGACTACCGCGCCATCCGCGGGCGCTGCCTGGTCGTGGCCTTCGAGGACGACCTCATCACTCCGCCGCACCTCGGACAGGAGGTCGCCACCGCCATCCCGGGCGCGAGGTACGCGCAGGTCGCCAAGTGCGGGCACTACGGGTATCTGGAGCAGCCGGACGAGGTCAACTCCCTGATCGTGGACTTCTTCGCCACCGCCTAGCCCTCAGAGCACGCTCGCCGCAACCGGCCCGCCCGCGACGGCGGCGCACGCCACCTTCGGCGAGCTCCGGCGTCAGCGCTGCTTGGCGGTGTGAATCTGAGCCGCCGACGGGGGCGTCACGCGCATCTTGTTCCCCCAGCCGGTGAAGCGGGACTCGATGGTGATCAGGTCGTCGTTCACCAGGCTCTCCGTCCAGTGCTCCGCCGCCGGGTGGGTGGTGAGGAGCCGCTGCGGCAGGTTGTCCGACCCCAGCGTGAGCTCGTACTCCACGGTGTCGCCTGCCTTGCCCTTGGACACCGCGGCGGCCCGGTACCAGGGGGACACCTGCCACAGCCGGGCCACGCTGATGCTGCCCTTGTAGATCCGGCCCTTCTTCTGAGCCGCCTTGATGAGGGCCTGCAGGGTCGCGGGCTCGGCCGGGTTCACCTGCTGGCTGTACATCCCGCTGAACCCGCCGGGAAGGGGTCTGTTGACCTTGAACCAGCGCTTGCCCTTGGGGAGGTCGCCGAGCAGCTTGGCGCCCCTGGTGTAGCTGACCTTGCCGATGGTGATCGTCCGCTCGTCGCCGAGCAGGAGGTCGAGACTCTTGAAGATGTCGCCCTCGTGCGGGGTGTACGTGGCGCTGATGTCGGAGGCGACGATGACACCCATGCCGCCCTTGACGGGCTTGCCGTACTGCAGGACGCCCGAACGCCGCAGGAAGGCCGTCTTCCCGGCCATCAGGTCCACGTAAGTCGTGACGTCGGTGAATTCCACCCCCTGGCCGGCGACCAGCCGGCTCTTGAGCGCCTTCACCGGGTCGGCGAAGGTGGCGGCCTGGGCCGGGGCGCCGGCGGTGATCAGGACGATGATGCCGGCGAGTCCGGCGAGTAAGCGCTTCAACGGATTCCTCCTCGTAGGGACGGGCCGAAGGAGACTCCCAGACCGTGATCACGATGAGGTGAACGGCCGGGCACGAGCCGGTCCCCGAGTGGAGGCGCTCGCGGACCGAACGTCCTGACGCGGGCCGGAGAAGAAGCCCGTCCTTCCGGGCCGTGCTCAGCTCACGGCGGCGCCGAACCAGCCGGCCGAGCAGTTCGCGGCCCTGCTCCGGGTATCCGTTTTGGCCACCAGGTCGAAGGTCGTCGCGGATGGTGACTGCGTTATCACTGTGACGTCAGGGGCTCTTCTCATCTTCGCGTGATTACTTAGCGTTTGCGATAGCAACTCATCGTAGTTGCACCTAGTGAGAGGGGTCTCCATGCACAGCACCCTGGCCAGGATCCTCGCGGCTGTCGCCGCCGTCGCGGCGTTCAGTGTTGTCACTCCGCCCGCCCACGCGGCGCCTTCGGCCTACTTCGTGATGACCGACCTCACCCGCGAGGAGTTCGTCATCCAGCTCACCGACGCCGACAAGATCCAGCACGCTCGCGACCTGCTCAGCGGCATCACCACGAACGAATCGCACGTCGTCGGACGCATCGCCAAGAGTCCGGCTCCCTACAACCCGCGCTGGAGCTACCACCTGCGATCCGACACGATCAGCTTCTTCGACTACGCGATCGAGGTCTGCGACGCGACGATCCCCTACGTCGAGGAGTACCTGGACGAGGCCGGCGGAGCGTTCCTGCCCGGTCTTGTCTGGTGCGACTGGTCTTCCAGGCTCGTACGCGAAATCAGGCCATAACCTCTGACGTCGTCTGCCATCGCGGCCCCCGGGCAACCGCCCGGGGGCCGCTCGCATACGCCGGCCATGCCGGGCCTGGACACATCGCATGTGAGCGGCACGATGGCGTCCCTGCCTTCTCTTTCTGCCGGGGTGAGGGGCCGGGCTGCGGCTAGCTGAGGGCCTTCTCCAGCTGGGCCTTGGTCATCTGCGAACGGCCCTTGATGTTGCGCCGCTTGGCCTCGGCGTACAACTGATCCCGTGTGCGCCCACCGCTGCCGGAGTGCGACCGCAGTCCGCCGCGCCGTCCTGAGGAGATGTCCTGCGTGGACGTACGGCTGGCGGTCTTCGACTCGCCGGCCCTGGCGCGCTCCTTGTTGACCGTACGGGCCGCGATCTCGGTCGCCCGCTTCTTGCCCACACCCCGCTGCTCGGCGCTGTCCTTGATGTGCTCGTACTGGCGTTCCCTCTTCGGACTCGATCCGCGAGGCATGCTCTTCCCCTCTCGGGAGGACCTGACGTGAACCACGGGCCCCTACCCACATGAAAAAGACGAAACGGTCGCCAAAGGAGCGGACGTCGCCATCGCCTGCCTGAGCGAGCATGCGGCCTGCCGGGCGCCTTTCTGAGCGTGGACGTCCGGGCCTTCGCTTCCCGCGCCGAGGTCAACCGGCGTACGAGTCCCAGCCCAGCTTGATCGCGACCGCAAGCCCGCAGGCGGCGGCGAGGTAGCGCAGGCTGTGGCCGGGCAGGCGGCGCGCGATCTTGGGCCCGACCCACCCGCCGAGCAGGAAGCCGGCCGCCAGCGGGGGTGCCGCGCTCCAGTCCACCGGCCCGAAGAGCGCGAAGCCGACCGCGGCCACCGCGTTGGCCAGGCCGGACAGCACGTTCTTCATCGCGTTCAGCTTGGCGGCCGGATGGTCGAACATGGCGCTCAGGAGGGCGAACAGCAGGATGCCGCCGGCCGCGCCGAAGTAGCCGGTGTAGCAGGTGACGACGAACAGCGCTATCCGCCCCAGCGTCCCGTGCTCGCCCCGCCCGCCGCCGGAGGGCGGGCGGACCAGCAGGAGCGAGGCCATCGCGATCAGCCAGGGCGCGATGAGCTCGAACGTCCTGGCCGGCGTCACCAGCAGCAGGAGCGCGCCGGTCCCGCCGCCCAGCGCGGCGATCGGGCCGAGCCGGAGCATCCGCCGGCCCTCCCCGGCCAGTTCGGGGCGGGACCCGGCGGCGGCGCCGACGCCGGTGAAGAGGAGGGCGACGGTGTTGGTGACGTTCGCGGTGAGCGGCGGCAGGCCGAAGGCGAGCAGGGCGGGGTAGGAGACGATCGAGGCGAGGCTCACCACCGTGCTCACCACGCCGGCCGCGAGGCCGACGCCGAGCAGGCCGAGGACGTTTCCGACGATCACCCGCGAGTCTTCCTGTAGGCGTCTTTGAGACAGATCTTCCCATCGCGGAAGCGCCACAGGTCGATGCCGTACTCGCAGTACGGCGACCCGTCATCGGCCACGAGGTGGTACGTCCAGGTGCACACGGCCCATTCGCCGTTCATGAGCGGCTCGCCCTGCTCGATGACCGCACCGGCGTCGTGCTCGAACATGGCGTGGAAGCCGGTCTGACCGCTGCCCCCGACCGCCTCCCGGTACGGCCCGGCCGCACGTTCCGGTACGGCCCGGCCGCGCGCGTGCCGGGGAGGCGGTCAGAGCTCGGCGAGGATTCCGGCGACCAGGGCCGCGCGCTCGGGCAGCGAGGACAGCACGATCCGCTCGTGCAGCGCGTGCGCGCCCGCCCCGAGGGGACCGAATCCGTCGAGTGTGGGCAGGCCCAGCGAGCCGGCCGTGTTCGTGTCGGCGGCCCCCGCGGCGGGTTCGGCGGTGATGTCCTGGCCCAGCCGCCGCCCTGCCGCACGTACGGCGGTGCTGAAGGGGTCGTCGGGGCCCTCGAACGCCCAGGTGGGCCTGCTCGACAGGATCTCCGTCCAGACCCGCGCCCCCTCGCGCACCGGCGCGAGGGCGGTCAGTTCGGCGAGCACCGCGCGTTCCACGGCGGCGTCGGCGAAGCGCAGTCCGATGTCGGCCGAGGCGTGCTCGGGCACCACGTTGGTCTTGCCGCCGCCCGACAGCGCGCCGACGTTGCACAGGACTCCTTGGGAATGCCGGCCGACGACCTCGCGCACCCTGACGAGCTGGTCGACCAGTTCGTCGATCGCCGAGATCCCCTTCTCGGGGTCGAGCGCGGCGTGCGCCGCGCGTCCGTGCACGCTCAGCCGCAGCCGGGTGCTGCCGCGCCGCCCGCGCTTGAGCGCGCCGCCGGGGTGCGGGGACTCGAAGCCGAGTGCGGCGAACGCGCCCTCCGCGCGTTCCCTGACCAGGGCGTTGGACGTGGGGGAGCCGATCTCCTCGTCGGCCACCACGACCACCCGTACCGGCCGGTGCCGGACACCGGCGCGCGCGGCCACTTCCAGGGCCGTCTCCATGACCACCAGGCCGCTTTTCATGTCGAAGACGCCGGGCCCGTGCGCGAGGGTCCCGTGCTCGGCCGACTCTGTCACCTGCCACGGCATCGGCCCTGCCAGATGGCCTTTCGGCCACACCGTGTCGTGGTGGCCGATGAACAGCAGCGGAGCCTCGTCCGCTCGTCCGGGGGAGCCGGGAAAGTCGGCCGTGACGTGGTCGCCGGTGGGCTCGGCGACCCGGCGGGCGACGCCGCCGAGCTCGGTGTAGCGGGCCACCAGCAGGTCGGCGAGCGCGTTGAGCGCCTCGGCGTCGCCGGTGGGGGTCTCGTGCTCCACGTACCGGCGCACCCGTTCCGCCATCTCCGCCGCGCGCGCCTGGGCTGCCTCACGAAGCCCGGTGGCCGGGGTGCCCGCCGTGCCGTCGCCGTGAGGGGATCCGACGCTGATCATCTGCTGTCCTCGGGGTTGGAGGGCGGGCGGTCCAGCGCGGGCCACCCCTGGATTGCCGAGCATGATACGTGACGTATATCCGTCGCCAAAGCCCGCTTATCACGGGGTTTCAGCGTCTATTTCATGATTATTCGCAGCTCAGCCAGCTATTGACAGCGTTGACGGTATCTTGATACCTACTCTAGATGCGACTTTAAGGTACAAATCCCCGCGCATCATCTCGTTCGCAGCAGGAGCACCCCGTCCTCATGACGTCAACCACCATGCCCGTGGTCAGAACCCTCACCACCCCGGACGAGCTCGGTCAGGCGACCACGCTCTACCGGGACGTGTTCGGCTACACCGACCTGCGCCAGGGCGCCAGCCCGCGACTGCTCACCGCCCTGCGCGACAACGGCGGCTCCGTCGTCGGCGCGCATGACGGCGACCGCGTCATCGCCTTCGCCTTCGGTTTCCAGGCCACGGACGGGACCAGCTCCTACCACTACTCCCAGGCGGCCGTGGTCCACCCCAGCCACCAAGGTCGCGGCCTGGGCCGGGCGCTCAAGTCGGCCCAGCGCGAGATCGCGCTGGGCTGGGGCGCCACCCGGATGCGCTGGACCTACGACCCCCTGATCGCGCGTAACGCGCACTTCAACCTCGACGTGCTGGGCGCGGTCGCACGCTGGTTCCACGGCGGCTTCTACGACGACAGCTCCGACCGCCTCCTCGTCGACTGGGATCTCAGCATCGCTCCGGGAGCCCGCACACCCGCCCAGGATCCCCCTGCGGACCTGGTCGACTGGGGCCGCCCGATCTCCGACGGCGACCGGATATGGCTGCCGATCCCGTCCGACTTCACCGCCCTTGCCAAGCGAGACCCGCTCCACGCGGAAGGGGTGCGCACCGATCTGGCAGCCGTCCTCGGACCGCTGATGGACGACGGGTGGGCCGCCGTGTCCTGCTTGCCGTACACCCCCCAGACCGCCCTTTACCGCTTGGAGCGTGCCCTGTGACGACAGGCGACCTCGAACTCGCCCACGCCGAAAACCGGAGGCTGAGCAGCCCCGGCGAGCGCTTCGGCGCTCGGTTGCAACGCCGCTCGTCGGCCGAGGCGTTACAGCAGAAGGTCATCGAGCAGGAGACCCGCAATCTCGCCGAGGCCCTGGCGCGGATCGCCGCCGACGGCTCCGCGACCCGGGCCGCCGCCACAGTGGTGGCCGCGCGGCGGCGCTTCGTCACCGGGTACGGCAAGTCGTTCGCCTACGCCTCGCTGCTGGCCACCGACCTGTCCGCCGGACTCTCCCATGTCACCCTCGTCGACGGCGCCGTGGTGCGGGCCCTCGACGTGCTCAGCGAGGTGAGCCAGACCGACGTGCTGGTCGCGGTGTCGCTGCGCAGGTACCGCCGCGAGACGGTCGTCGTCGCCCAGCATTTCGCCGAGGCCGGCGGCGCGGTGGTGGCCATCACCGACGACGAGCGGGCGCCACTGGCCGCCATCGCGGCCGAGACCCTCGTGGTACGGACCGACAGCGCCTCCTACGCCGACTCACCCACGGCGGTCGCCGCGGTCGTGCACCTGCTGACCACGCTGGCCACCGCCAGCTCGAAAGGCGCCCGGCGCAGGCTCGCGGAACGCGACCGGCTCAGCCACGCCCTCGGCAACTATCTGGAGGACTGAATTATCCGCATCGTCGAAGCGTCGCTGCATCTCGTCCGGCTGCCGCTGGTGCACGCGTTCCAGACCAGCTCCCACCGTAAGACCCATCTGGACCACATCCTGGTACGGCTGGTGGACGAGTCGGGAGCCGAGGGCTGGGGCGAGATCGCCTCTCCGTCCGACCCCTTCTACTGCCCGGAGACCACCGAGACCTGCTGGCACATCGCCGAGCGCTACCTGCTGCCCTCCGTCGTCGGCGCCGTCTGGGAGCACCCGGCGGAGTTGCCCCGGCTGTGGCGCAAGGTCCGCGGCAACCGCTTCGCGATCGCGGGCGTCGACGCCGCCGGCTGGGCCCTGTGGTCGGAGATGCGCGGCATCTCGCTGGCCAAGGCGCTGGGCGGGACCCGCAGCGAGGTCGTGGCGGGGGTGTCGCTGGGGATCGAACCCACCTACGACGCACTCCTCGACCAGGTACGCCGCCAGGTCGACGCCGGATACCCGAGGGTCAAGCTGAAGATCGCCCCCGGCTGGGACACCGAGCCGGTACGGCTGGTCCGCGAGGCCTTCCCCGATCTGGCGGTCCACGTCGACGCCAACGGCGCCTACGGTGAGACGGCGGAGGAACTCGCCGTGCTCCGCGGCCTGGACGACTTCGGGCTGCTGATGATCGAGCAGCCGTTCGCGCCACGCAACCTGGTCGCCCACGCCGCCTTGCAGCGCAGCGTGCGGACGCCGGTGTGCCTCGACGAGTCCGTCGACACCATCGACGATCTGCGCACGGCGCTCGCGCTGGGAGCCGGCCGGGTGCTCAACATCAAGGTGTCGCGGATGGGCGGGCTCACCGCCGCCGTGGCGGCCCACGACCTCGCCCGGGAGCACGGCGTGGACGTGTGGTGCGGCGGCATGCACGAATTCGGCATCGGCCGCGCCGTCAACGTGGCCCTCTCCAGCCTCCCCGGATTCACCCTGCCCTCCGACGTGTCGGCCTCGGCCAAGTATTACGCCCGCGACGTCATCCAGCCGGAGGTCGTCGCCGACCAAGGCGTCGTCCGGGTACCGGACGGGCCAGGACTGGGTCACACCGTCGACGTCGCCTTCATCGGCGAGAACCGGCTGAAGGAAACCACGATCATTGCCTCCGGCTGAGTCCTCCCCGTCGCGGCTTCCCGCCCGCAACGGGCCCTGCCACGGCGGGATCAGTTGCCCGAAACCCCCGCAGAGAGAAAGTACATGAGCGCCTCCCCCGGCACCTCCCCCAAGAACGACACCAACGCCTATGACGTCGAAACCTCCCCCAAGCGTCGCAGGCTGACCAACATCATCGCCCTGATCGGCCTGGTCGCCTCGGTCGGCGCCGGTTTCCTCGTCAACGGCCCGACCCTCTGGGGCCTGCTGCCGATCGCGCTGTACGCACTGCTGTCCCTGCTCGGCATGGACATCGTGATCGCCACGGTCATCGCCCTGCTGTCAGGGGTGCTGGTCGCCCAGATGCCGCCGATCGAGATCGGCGCGCTGCTCGGAGACTCCCTGGCCGACCAGGTGACGATGATCGGACTGGTCATCATGCTGGGGTCCGGCGTCGGCGAGATCCTGAAGAGCACCGGCGTGGCCGGGACCATCGTGCGCGGGGTCATGCGCGTCGTGGGCGAGAAGAGCCGCTCCGCCGTGATCCTGGGCGTCATGGTGGCCTCGTTGCTGCTGGTGGCCAGCCTGGGCACGCTGGCCGGGGCGCTCGCCATCGCGGCTCCCATCCTGCTGCCGATCACCGCCAGGATGGGCTTCACCCGGTCGGCGACCGCGTCGATGATGTTCATCGGCGGCTGCGCCGGGCTGACCATCGCGCCCTTCGCCGGGTCCAACGTGGCCATCATGGACGCGGCCGGGATCGGCTACCTCGGTTACCTGGGCTACGGAGCCGGACCGCTCGCGGTGCTCTCGCTGATCATGGGACTCATCGTGGTCCCGTGGATGCAGCGCAGGACCGAGCGCACTGACGACTTCTACAGCGAGGCCGAGGTCGGCGCGGCGGCCGACGCCGACGTGCCGACCGCGGGCGCGGGCCGGGCCACGGCCGCCTTCCTGATCGTGCTGCTCGCCAGCGTCGTCTACGCGACGGTCACCAAGGCGGGGACGGCGTTCCCGCTGCTCGCCCTGCCGGTGCTGGGAGTCGTCACGGGCCTGGCGAGCGGCCGCGGCCCCAAGGAGATCATCGAGCTTCTCTACCGGGGCGCATCCCGGCTGATCAGCATCTTCCTGCTCTTCTGGCTGCTGGCGGCGCTGTTCATCACGATCGACAAGCTTGCGCCCTTCCAGGTGATCCTGGACATGTACGGCAAGAGCCTGGCGGGCAGTTCCCCCTTCGTGTTCACGATCCTCATCGCGCTGCTCGGCTGGGTCGGCGTGCCGGGGGCGACGGCGGCCCAGGTGGTGCTGCTCGACAAGGTCTTCGGCGACCTGGCCGCCACCATCGGCGTCGGCGTCGGCGCGTGGACGATCGTGTTGCTGTTCGCCTCCAAGGCCGACACCTACGGGCCCTTCCCCAACGCCAACATGGTCGGCGCGATGGGCCTGGCCCGCTCCTCGAACCTGCGGAACATGATGATCACAGGTTGGGCGTTGCTGGTTCCGTCCTGCCTGATGTACGCGGTCATCCTGTTCTTCCTGTCCCCCTGAGACCGGGGTACGGCCCGCTGAAGCACCGCATTCCCGTTGGAGCACTTGGAGGACGAGCACAGTGACGGAGCACGACACCGTTGTCCGTGGCGGCACCCTGATCGACGGCACCGGCGCCCCCGGCTACCGGGCGGATCTCGGCCTCGACGGCGGGCGGATCACCCGGATCGCCCGCCCCGCCGACGGGGACCCGCCAAGGGGTCGCACCACCATCGACGCGTCAGGTCTGGCGGTCACGCCGGGCTTCATCGACCTGCACTCGCATGCCGACTTCAGCGTCGAAGGCCGGCCCCAGGCCACCACCCAGCTCTACCAGGGAGTGACGACCCTGGTGACGGGGAACTGCGGGTGGTCGCCGTTCCCGCAGGATCCGGCGGGCCTGCTGCGCGAATGGAGCGACTTCCTCGCTCCCGAGACCGGGTGGGACTTCACCGATACCGGGGGATTCGCGGCCACGGTGTCCGGCACGCGGCCCGCTGTCAACCTGGCGTTGCAGGTCGGGCACGCGGCCCTGCGGATCGCCGTCATGGAGGGAGCCGAACGGCCCCCCGAGCCCGCCGAGCTCGACGCGATGCGCACGCTGCTGCGCGAGGCGGCGGCCCAGGGCGTCTACGGCTTCTCCACCGGCCTGATCTACGCCCCGGGTTCCTTCGCCACCGAGGAGGAGGTACGCGCGCTGGTCGCCGAAGCGGCGGCGGCGGGCCTGCTGTACTCGACGCACATGCGCAACGAGTCGGGGGCGCTGCTGCCCGCCGTACGCGAGGCGCTGGGCGCGGCGGAGGCGGCGGGCGGCCGGCTGGAGATCTCCCACCTCAAGGCGATGGGACCGGAGAACCACGGTTCCGTCGCCACCGCGCTCGCCGAACTGGACCGGGCACGGGAGCGCGGGGTGGACGCCGCCGCCGACGTGTACCCGTACACCGCCTCCAGCACCACCCTGACCTCGCGGCTCCCCCTGTGGAGCATGGACGGCGGCCCTCCCGCGCTGCTGCACCGGCTGGCCGACCCCGCCGATCGCGAACGGGTGGCCGAGGGCCTGCGATCCCGCTTCGGCCGCGACGTCGACCCCGAGGGCGTCATCCTCGCCGAGCTGGCGGACGGGCCCTACAGCGGCGCCGTCGGCGACAGCATCGCCGAGATCGGGCGGCGTGAGGGCACCGATCCGGCGGAGGCCGCGCTGCGGGTCCTCGCGGCACACCGGGCCTCAGTGAAGATCGTCAACCACGCGATGAGCGAGGAGGACGTCATCACGGTGCTGCGCCATCCGATGGTGTCGGTCGCCAGCGACGGCTGGGTGCTGCGGCCGGAAGGCGCGGGGCTGCCGCACCCGCGCAGCTTCGGCACCTACCCGCGGGTGCTGGGACGGTACGTTCGCGAACTAGGCGTGCTCGATCTGCCCGAGGCCGTACGCAAGATGACCGGGCTGCCGGCCCAGCGGCTGGGCCTGACCGACCGCGGCCGCCTCGCCGAGGGAGCGGTGGCCGACATCGCCGTCTTCGATCCCGAGACCGTCGCCGACCGTTCGACGTACACGGATCCCTGGCAGCTGTCCACCGGCTTCGCCGCCGTCCTGGTGGCAGGCGTCGCCGCACTCGCCGACGGCGCGCCCACCGGCGCGCGGCCGGGCACGGTGCTGCGCCGGCCTCGCCCCTGACCGGGGTCTCGTTGCCCCTGCTGCTCGAACTCGCGGCGTTCTTCATCACCAAGACATTCAGCGCACCTTGCGTAGCCTGCAGGCGAAGCACTTGTACGCCTGCTGTCCAGAAAGGTTGTCGTAGAACCGGTCGTCCACGAGCGTGTTGGCCGCCTCGTATCGGGGATCGCCGAAGGTGTCGCCCACCTTCTGCGCAGGCCCGAACGTGTTGGGCAGGAAGATCGTGTCCGGCCGGATGCCGGGCTCGATGAGAGCCGTGCCGGTCACCGCGCCGCGCGGGCTCTCGACCAGCACCGGGTCACCGTTGGCGATTCCGTACCGGTCGGCGGTGCTGGGGTGGATCTGGACGAGGCGAATGCCGTTGAGTTGCTCGCCGGTATGGGTCCAGTGCGTTACTCCGGCGAAATGCACGACACTCGGACGCCCGGTCATGCCCATCAGCGGATATTGCCGGTGCACCGTCCCGTCGGCGGGAGTGCCGAGCTGTACCGGATGGGTGAGCGCCTGAGGGTTGACGGGATTGGCGATGAAGGCGGCGCCGTAGGTGAGCGTCGGGTTCGCTCCCGTCACTTCCGGGTGGGTGAAGAAGATGGGAAGCGCGTGGTGGCCGCTGGGGGCGAGCCTGCTCTCCAGATCAGCCGTGAAGATCTCCACCTTGCCGCTGGAGGTGAGGAAGCGCTTGCCGGCATTGCCGGGGCCGAGCGAGCGAGCGGCCTGGTACCAGGACGGATGGTCGAGGTAGAGAGTGCTCACGCCCGGATGGTCGGTGGAGGGACACGGCCAGCGCAGCGGCTCGGTCCGGGCGCGCATGCGTTCCCTCGTCATGCCTGCCGCGCCCGGTGTGTTGGCGACGAAGGTGGCCCACAACTTCTTGTAGTCGGTCCAGTCGAGGGGGAGGGCCTCCGTCCAGTAGGACGGCGGGTGACGCCGGTCGTTGCGGGCGAGTGCGTGAGCCAGCCCGACGAAGATCTCGGTGTCGGAGCGCGACTCGCCTACCCGCGGGACGGCGGCATCCTGCCAACGGATGGCGCGGTCGTCACGGCGCATGTAGACGCCCTCGAACTCCAGGCCGCTGCACACGGGCAGGATGACGTCGGCGTAGTAGGCGGCCTCCTCCATGAACAGGCCGGTGTAGACGTAGAAGGGCAGCATCTCGAAGGCTCGGCGGACCTTGGCCGTGTTGGCCGAGCTGATCAGGGGATTACCTTCGGTCATCACCGCCCTGAGCCGGTACGGGCTTCCGCTGATGATGGCCTCCGCGAACGCGTCGGGTCCGACGGGGAGAGCCGGCCCTGGGTCGGAAACCTCGGTCTTGAGCGGGGGCAGCCCGAGTCCGCCGGGCCAGGTGTTATGCATGAAGTTGCACCCGCCACCGGGCACGCCGACGTTGCCGGTGATCGCGGCCAGCATCGCGATGGCCCGGTAGGTGTCGAAGGCGCCGAGCTGGTGCGAGATGCCGGCGTTGCAGAAGATCGCCGCCGGTTTCGTCGTGGCGTACTCCCTGGCGATCCTGCGGATCGTGGCGGCCGGAACGCCGGTCACTCCGGCGGCCCATTCCGGTGTGTAGCCCTTGGCGGCCATGTGCTCGCGGAGCTCGTCGAAGCCGGCCACCCATCGGTCGACGAAGGCGCGGTCGTAGAGCCCTTTGCCGATGACCTCGTGCAACATGCCCAGAATCAGGGCGAAGTCGGTGTGCGGTTTAGGGGCGAGCCAGTCGTCGGCGAGTGCTCCCGTGGGCGTCCGCCGTGGATCCACCACGACCAGCCGAGCCCGGGTGCGCTGCCGGGCACGCAGCAGGTAGGCAAAGGTGACGGGATGCGTCTCCGCCTGGTTGGTGCCGAGCATCAGCAGATAGCGCGCGGCCCCGAGGTCCTCCTTGCCGGTGGCGGGGTCGACGCCGTACCCGTTGGTGAAGTTGCCCAGCCCGAACGTGACCGCCAGCGCGTTGCCGCCCGCATCGTTGCACACGGGGCCGACATCGGTGTCATTCGGGCTGCCCAACAGGCTGAACAGCCGGTGCGCGAGTGCGCCGGCTCCGCGCGGCATGCGTCCCGTGGTGCGGTTGGCGATCGCCCGTGCTTCGCCTTGGTCCCGTAGCGCCAGGAAACGCGTGGCGATGAGGTCGAGTGCCGCGTCCCAAGTCATCGGCTCGAAGCGGGAGTCGGGGTCACCCTTCGCCCCGCCGACGCGGCGCAGCGGAGTGGTGAGCCGCAGCGGGTTGTAGGTCAACTGCGACATCATCGGTGCTTTGACGCACAAGTTGCCGTCCTGGACGGGGTCCGACCGCTCACCGCGTACGTCGATGACCCGGCCGGCCTTCATCCGGATCTCGAGCCGGCAGTCGCAGTTGCAGAACTGGCAGGCGCCCGCCACGGTTTTGTCCGGTTGCAGGGCGGCGGAGCCGTCGACGAAATCGGGCATCGAGGCGTCCTGAGCCGTGAGAGGCGTGGCCTGCGCGGCGTATGGCACGAGTGTCGGCAGCGAGCCCACGACCGCTCCCGTGCCGCCCAGGACGGCGCCCTGCAAGATCGACCGACGTGAGAAGGGGGAGGGGCGTGGTTCGTTCATGGAACGTCCTTGCGACGGGGAGGGAAGCGGCGGTGTCTCAGCAGTTGCCGTCGCAGGCGCAGCTCTGTGCCGACAGGTCGGGCGCGGCGAGACGGTACGTGGGTTGCGGGTAGGCCGGTTGGAAAGCGGCCTCTCCGTCGCGCCGCTCGACCTCAGCCGCGGCGGCCTTGGTGGCCGCACGCACGGCGGCGTCGACGGCGTCGTCCAGTTGGGCCGGCTTGCACGCGACGCGGGCGTTGATGCGTGCCTCCGCCTCGGCGAGCGGTCTCGCGGCGGGGCCGTCCGCGACAGGTGCGCCGCCGCTGCGGGTCAGGCTGAATCTGGTGAGAACGCCCGGCGCCTGCAGGGTGACCTTCGCGTGCCCGACGGTCCAACCCTCATCGTGGGCGGTCTTGGACACGTGCTCCAACAGCGTCCGTGCCCAGAGGTCACCGTCGAAGTCGCCGGACGCGCGCACGATGACGGTTTGATTCAGCCAGGCGAGCGCGGCCTCGGCCCTGGCGTAGCGGTTGTAGTCGATCTCTACGTTGCGCGGTGCGGGCGTTTCGGCCATCCAGGCCTTCATGAGCTGGTCCACGCCCCTGCCGGACTTCGCCGAGTAGCCGACCACCGTGGCGGAAGGGTATCTGGCGTGCAGTTCGTCCAGGGTGGCCTGGGTCTTCTCCGTGTCGAGGAGGTCGATCTTGTTCAAGGCGATCACGTCGGCCTCTTCGAGCTGCTTCCCGAAGAGGTAGGAGAGATCCGCGTTCCCGTTCTGCGACGAGGACTCGCGCAGTGCCGCGAGCCGATCGGCGTCGACGACGGTCATGAGCGAACCGGCGGTGAGACGGTCGCCGTAGTACCTCCGCAACGGCCTGAGCACGGTCGCCTGCAGGTCGGCGCAGCTGCCCACCGCTTCGGCCAGCAGCGTCTCGACCCCGTGATTGTCGATCAGGTCTTGTGCCACTTTGACGAGGTCGTCGAAGCGGCAGCAGAAGCAGCCGCCCGTGACCTCTCCCGCCTCACCGGCGGATCGCGCCAGTTGTGTGTCGACGAGTTCGGTGCCCTGATCATTCGTGATCACCGCCACCCGCCGGCCGTCTCCTTGTAGGCGCCTCGCGGTCTCGAGGAGCGTGGTGGTCTTACCTGCTCCGAGGAAGCCGCTGAGTGTCATGAATTCAATCATCGCCTGCTCGCCTCACTGACTGGTGCTTTTGTTGCAGCGGTCGATGGTTTCGCCGCACGATAACGACGAAGACGGTGGCTGATCAAGCCGTTCAATTAGGCGCAAATCTAATTAAACGAAGGTCAAAGAAATGTCACTCGATCTGATAGACGGAAACGTGATTGTCGGCGTCTTCGGTGTAAGGCGACCTGTCCCAATCCGCGTGGCGTTCCTTCAGCGCGAAACCGCAGTCACCCGCCAGCCTGTCGAGGTCGGCCGGGAACAGGTAGTGGACCTCGGTGGGGACCAGCTCGACCGTCGCGTCGTGGCGGAATCGGATGGCCTGAAAGTCGATCCGGCAGGCCCCGGCATCGTGCCTGGCGACCTGGAGGATCACCTCGTCGGCGGCCAGCGTTCTGACCAGAACCTCGCCGCGCGGTCCGAAACGCTGTGGGTCAGGGACGAGCACCTCGAGAACGAGAGTGCCGTCCGTGGGCAGCAGTGAGCGCACCAACCGCAGGCAGGCCCGCTGCCGTGCGCGTCCGCGAAGCATGAAGAAGGTGTTGAACACCATGTACGCCATGGTCACGGGCGGCAGATCCGCCGCGGTCAGGTCGGTGACATCGGCGTGCACAGTGTCGATGGGCAAGCCGGCCGCACGCTCTCGTAGCCTGTCCAGCATCCGCGCCGACGACTCTACGCCGACGACGGGCACCCCTCGTTGCGCCAGCGGCACCGCCACGCGCCCTGTCCCGATCCCGATCTCGAGCACCGTGCCGCCGTTGGCGAGCTCGCGCAGCATGTCGATCTGCTCACGCGGCGGCCGCAGCCCGGCGTACATCTCGTCGTAGCCCGCAGCGAAGCGCTCACCGTAGGTGTCGGGCCGATAGTTGTCCACCGGAGACCTCCCACATGATCGTCACGACCGCCCGGACATGATCGCGGCGGTTTCGGCCTGCCTGTCCAGCAGCATCGACAGATCGGCCAGCCTGCCGGGCACGGCCTTGTAGTGAATCCAGGTGCCCTGCCGCCGGCTCTCGATGAGGCCCACTTTGCGCAGGACCTTCAGGTGGTGGGAGATCGTCGGGGCCGCGAGCTTGAAGGCCTTCGTCAGGTCGCATACGCAGGGCTCGCCATAGGCGACGATCATTGACAGCAGTCCAAGCCGTACGGGGTCGCCCAGTGCCTTGAACACCTCGGCCAGGCTGGCAGCCTCCTGGCCGGTCAGCGGTTGGGCCGGTGTAGCGATGCGGCAGATTATTGTGACGTCGGGCTCCAGCACCACATCAGGGTGGCAGGCCGCCTTTAGGCTCACAAGCCACATGCCGCCGGGCCGGCCAAACAAAATTCGAAATCCCTCTATTTATGGTCGTTCACTAATCGTAAATTGCCCGTTAATCACAGCGCCTTTATCGTCGGCGGCACGTCGAGCGGACCGGAGGCGTCCCATGACCCTGGTGATCTTCATTCTTCTCGTCGGCCTGGCGGCCGCGAACGGTGGCAACGATGTCTCGAAAGGGGTGGCGACGCTCGGCGGAGCGGGAGTCGTGAGCTACCGCGTCGCCATCGCGTGGGGGACGGTCGCCACGTTGGCGGGCTCTCTGTGCTCTCTGGCGCTGGCCGACCGGATGACGGCGCTGTTCTCGAAGGGCATCGTCAGCGCGCCCGCGACCGATCAGTTCGCCTTCGCTGTCCTCGTGGGGACGGCGAGTTGGATCGCGCTCGCCACGTTGGCCAAGCTGCCGGTCTCCACCACTCAGGCTCTGGTCGGCGCATTGATCGGTGCCGGGTTGCTGCTGAGCTCGTCAGGATCGAGCGTGCACTTCGAGGTGCTGGGCAGCAAGGTCGTGCTGCCGCTGCTCGCCAGCGTCGTCGTCGCGTACGCGCTGTCGGCGCTGCTCAGGCAGGTCTGGCGCTACGTCGCGAGAGAGGCTAGATGTACCTGCGCCGACAATGACGTTTCAGGCGGCTCGTACGGGTTGGAGACCGCCGCGCCTTCCGCTGAACGCACCCAGACTGACATTCTCACCGAATGCGCGGTCCACCGTAAGCGGGGAACACGCGGGTCCGGCGTGGTGACCGCGGCACACTGGCTGTCCAGTGGAGCCGCGAGTTTCGCCCGTGGGCTGAATGACACCCCCAAAATCGTGGCGATCGGCACGTTCTCCCTGATACCGGCAGGCATGACGATCACGCAGGTGCTCCTGACCGTCGCCCTTGCCATGGCCGCAGGATCGATGGCCGGCGGGCTTCGCGTGGCGCGGCGGCTCGGAGAAGACGTGGTGAAGATGTCACATGGGGAGGGGCTGACGGCTAACGTCACCACGGCGGTGCTGGTCGGCTTCGGAGCCGGAGCGGGCATGCCGATGTCGACGACGCAAGTCTCGACGGGCGCGATCGCCGGGGTCGCCGGCCGTGAGGTCGGGCGGCTGAACCGCCGCTCCTTGCGCGACTTCCTGCTCGCCTGGACGGCGACACCACTGATCGCCGCAGGCATCGCCGCCATCGCTTACCTGATGGTGCGATGAATCCAGGACCCAGAGGCGGGGGTGCCATCAGGCGCCCTCGCCACTGAGGCTCATCGCCCTGTGGCCGGCCGGCAGCCGGCCGAGGCGGCGGTCCAGAGCCGCGATGCCCACCGCCAGTTCCTCCACCGCGATCGACAGGGCAGGGCGGAGCCGCACCGATCGGGGGCCGCATGGCAACACGAGAACGTTCTCTTCCTCGCGAAGCGACAGCACCAACTCGTCCCTCCGACCGTCGTCCGGCAGGTCGAAGGCACACATCAACCCCCTGCCGCGCACGTTCGACACCAGGGCGGGATGGCGATCACACAGCGCGTGAAGCTGTCCGAGCAGCCAGGAGCCGACCGACGCGGCGCGTGCGATCAGCTCGTCACGCTCGATGATCTCCAGTAACCGGCGGGAGCGGACCATGTCGGCCAGCCCACCGCCCCAGGTCGAGTTGATCCGTCCGCCGACCGTGAAGACGTTGTCCGGCACCTCGTCCACGCGCCGCCCCGCCATGATTCCGCCGAGCTGCGCCTTCTTGCCGAAGGCCACCACGTCGGGCTCCAGTCCGAGCTGCTGGTACGCCCAGGGTGAGCCGGTCATTCCGACCCCGGTCTGCACTTCGTCGAGGACGAGAAGCGCGTCCCTGTCGCGGCAGAGCCGCTGCATGGCCAGCAGGAATTCCGGCCTCATGTGGTTGTCGCCGCCTTCTCCCTGGATCGGCTCGGCTATGAAGCAGGCGATGTCGTGCCCGTGCGTGGCGAAGGCCGCCTCCGCCTGATCGAGGGCGCGGCGCTCGGCCGCCACGATCGTGTCCAGGTGCTCCGCGATGGGGAACGTCACGGCGGGAGTGGCGACGCGAGGCCAGTCGAAAAGAGGGAAGCGCTCGGTCATCGCCGGGTTCGTGTTGGTCAGTGAGAGGGCGTATCCGCTGCGCCCGTGGAACGCCCTGGTCAGATGGAGCACTTTCGTGCCCAGGGTGGCCGGACGGCCCTGCGACTCGTTGTGCCGGCTTTTCCAGTCGAAGGCGCACTTGAGCGCATTTTCGACGGCGAGAGCGCCTCCTTCCACGAAGAACAGGTGCGGCAGTGCCGGATCTCCGAGCACCCGCGCGAACGTGTCCACGAAATCCGCGAAGTGCGCCGTATAGATGTCGGAATTACTGGGCTTGTTGACCGCGGCTTCGGCGAGCAGCGCCATGAACGCGTCGTCCGCCACGATGCCGGGCGGGTTGATGCCGAGCGGCGCGGAGGCGAAGAACGTGTAGAGGTCGAGGTACCGGTCTCCGGTCGCCGCGTCGACCAGCCACGAACCTCGGCTGCGGCCCAGGTCCAGCGTTATGGGGAAGCCGTCTGTCAATATATGGCGGGCGAGCCTACGTTGCACGACATTGTCATTCAAGGCTGCTCCTTTCCGCGCTTGACGTGCCGACATTAACGCCATCGACGCGCCCGCGGGACAAAAGTCGAACAAGCACCTGCGGGTAAAGTATCGACCCTCCTGATTAATGGCGAAGGGCATTCCCATGGCACCCTTCTACAAAGTCTTCGACCTGCCCCCGGTCGCCCCCTCCATCCTGGCCGAGTTCGGAACCCTCCCGTTGGATCCGTACACGGGCGGGCGTCAGCGCAGCAGACGGTTCTCCCAATACCGCATCCGGTTCAACGCCCAAGCGGGCAGCTGGGGGCTGGGGTTGCTGCCGCATCGGCCGTTCCTCCAGCCGCCCACCGTCAACACCCTGGTCGGCGGTCTGCCACGAGAGCTGGAGCCCCTGAGAATCGATCCCTCGCCGCAGATCGATGCGGCGGCCGGTCACATCGGGCTGGACGAAGGACATGACTGGCACATCAATGTCCACCAGTGCCGAGTCAAGGTCGGGGCCGGCGTCGCCGGCGTGTCGGTGCCCGAAGGACCGCACCGCGACGGCCACGACTATGCGATGCTCGCCGTCTTCGCGCGGCACAACATCTCGGGGGGCGAGAACCAGCTGATGCCGCTCGGCGGCGGCGAACCGTTCTTCCGCGTGACACTGCAGCCGAACCAGGCGCTGGCCTTCGACGATACGGCCATGTGGCACACGGCGACCGACCTGGACTCGCTGGATGGCGGCCTCGGGCATCGCGACCTGTGGATCGTGGTATTCAACCGGTGGGACCGAAGGAAGTACGGAGAGGAGTTCGAGGCGCGGGCCGTCGCAGGAAGAGCCGGCTCATGACGCATCCGCAGACCCGTGCCGTTCGAGCTTGGGCGCCTCCTCCACCGGCGTCACGTCCTCTGGCCGTGCCTCTCTACCAGACCTCGACCTTCGCCTTCGACGATCCTGACGCGTGCGCGGAAGGACTGCATCACCCGGACCGCGGCTACACCTACAGCAGGCACGCCAACCCCACCACCAGAGCCTTCGAGACCATCATGGCGGACCTCGAAGGCGGCGCGGCGGCGCTCGCGGCCGGCTCCGGGATGGGCGCGATCAACGCGGTCCTGCTGGCCCTCCTGAGCCCCGGCGACCATCTCATCGCGCAGCGGCGGGTATACGGAGGGACCGGAAGCGTGTTCACGCGCCTGGCTGAGCGCTTCGGCATCGCCGTCACGCGCGTCTCCGGTGCTGATCCCGGGGAGCTGACCGCCGCGGTCAGGCCGGAGACGAAGCTCGTCTATCTGGAGACGATCGCCAACCCGACGACCGAGGTCGCCGACCTGCCGGGGTTGCTGGCGGCGGGCCGGGCGGCCGGACTGACCTGCGTGGTGGACAACACCTTCGCCACGCCGATCCTGTGCCGCCCGATCGAGCATGGCGCGGACGTGGTCGTACACTCCGCGACCAAATACCTCGGTGGACACGACGACGTGGTCGCCGGAGTGGCCGTCTTCGGCAGCCAGGAGTTGTACCGGCAGGTGTGGCGATTCGCGGTGGACCTGGGCACGGTCGTGGATCCGTTCGCGTCGTGGCTGGTGCTGCGTGGACTGAAGACGCTCGCCCTGCGGATGGAACGGCACTGTGAGAACGCCGGTCGTCTGGCGCGCATGCTGGACGAGCATCCCGGCGTAACGCGCGTACGCTGGCCAGGGTTACCCGGGCATCCGAGCCACGACCTGGCACGGCGGATCCTCGGCGGGTACGGCGGGATCCTGTCGTTCGACCTGGCGGGAGGTCTGCCCGCAGCTCGCCACTTCCTCACGCGGCTACGCTGCGCGGAACTGGCCACGTCCCTGGGCGGCCCGCGGACCCTGGTCCTGCACCCGGCGACGACGTCACACCGGGAGCTCGACGTCGCGGGGCTGCGCGCGGCCGGCATCAGTCAGGGCACCGTCCGAGTGTCCGCGGGTTTGGAGCACCACGAAGACCTGCTGGCGGACTTCACTCAGGCTCTGAAGGCATAGCCGCGTCATCGGTGGCCTCCGCCACGAGAGAGTCGCCCAGCGGGGTGCGCCGGTAGAGGACCCGATAGCCCGCACGGGACCGGTCGAGGAGCCCGGCCTGGTAGAGGATCGCCAAGTGATCGCCCACGGCGCCGACGGAAAGGCTCAGCCCGGCGGCGAGCTGGCTGGTGGTGGTCGGCTCACGCAATTCGTACAGCAGCCGGGCGCGAGTCTTCCCCATGAGCCTGGCCAGCGCGGATGCCCGGTCGTCGACCGCGGAGTCGAAGGCGGACCGGTGCCCGGCCGGGTAGACCAGCGTGCAGGGCCACGGATCGTCGGCGTAGATGGCGAAACCCGGCCAGACGAAGGCACTCGGCACAAGAAGCAGGCCGCGCGACGGCGTGAGCCGCTGGTCGGGCGCGCATCGGGCCAGCTCGATGCCTCCCGCCTGCCAGCGGATCCGCGGGTGCAGCTCACTCAGCGTCTTCGCCCAGCCGACTCGTCCGAGCATCGCGCCGTGCGCGGTGACGTCCCGCTCATAGGCGGACCGGATCCGAGGCCAGTCCGGAGCGAGGAGGCGACTCCACGCGAGGTCGAGCGCGTCGGCGATCAGGTCGACGATCTCCACACTGCCGAGCATGCCGCGGATTCCGGAATCCGTGACAGGACGAGCCTCCGAACAGCGCTTGATCTCCTCGCGTGCCAGCGTCAGCGGCGTGGCACGGACGGTCGCCAGGTCGTCGGCGAAGGTTTGGGCCATGCTGTGCGGCGGCGGAGTGATGAAGCCGGCGTTGTACGCGCCGCCCTGCAAAGCGAGCAGCACGCCAAAGCGTGCATCACGCCGCACTTCGTCGTACACGGGGGCCAGCCGCCGTACCCAGGCCCGGGTGGGATACCCGCGGGACATGCCGCTGAGCACCCGGAGCACCCCCATCAGCTCGAACAGCGGCGACACGGCGAAGCGGCTCGTGGCCAGGTCCTCCGACGACAGCTCTATCCGCATCGCGTCCGTGCTCCTCGGCTCCGGTGCCCAGTGTGCTCCGCGATCGAGTCAGCCGCCAGCCATGGCGCCGACGATGAGGAAGGGCTCGGCTCCGGCGCAGATCATGCTGGGCAACGGGCTGTCGGGCGGGTCGAAGGAGACGTCCTCGCCGCAGGCGAAGAATTTGACGAGTCCTCTGCGCCTTCCGGTGACCTGGTCGCGAATCGTGCCGCGGAGCATGGGGTAGCCGGCTTCCAGTGCGTCCAGCAGCAGCCGCTGCGTGGCTGCCGCCTCGCCGTCGAAGTGCAGCGTCACCTCGCCGTTGACGCACGCCAGCCGCCGTAGATGTGTGGGAAGCACGACGCGGATCATGGCAGCGTCTGCGCTTCCACGGAGAGCACGGCGGGAAGGTGGCCGGCGATCGCCTCCCAGGAGTCGCCCTCGTCGGCCGAGGCGAACAACTGCCCTCCCGTTGTGCCGAAGTAGACGCCGCACGGGTCCAGCGAGTCGACGGTCATCGCCCCGCGCAGCACGTTGACGTAGCAGGGGTCCTCTGGGAGTCCCTTGTTCAGCGGCTCCCATTCGCCGCCTCCGGTGCGGCTGCGGTAAACACGCAGTTCGCCGTCCGGGGGATAGTGCTCGGACTCGCTCTTGATCGGCACGACGTACACGGTGTCGGGCTCGTGCGCATGGACCACGATGGGGAACCCGAAGGCCGCGGGCAGGTCGCCGCTGATGTCCCGCCAGGATTCGCCCCCGTCGTCGCTGCGGTTGACGTCCCAATGCTTCTGCATGAACAGCACATCGGGGCGCGCGGGATGTATCGCGATTCGGTGCACGCAGTGGCCGACTTCCGCCCGTGGGTCGGGCAGGTCACGCGAATACAGGCCTTGGTTCTTCGGTATGAAGGTGGCGCCGCCATCGTCGGATCGGAAGAGGCCGGCGGCGGAGACGGCGGCGAAGATCCGTTCGGGGCGGGTCGGGTCCAGGGTGACGGTGTGCAGGCACAGGCCGCCGCCACCCGGCTCCCATGTCGGTGCCGACTCGTGCTCGCGCAGCGCCGTCAGCTCCGTCCACGTCCGGCCTCCATCCGAGGTACGGAACAGGGCGGCGTCCTCGACCCCCGCGTATACCGTGTCGGGGTCGGTCAGCGAGGGCTGGAGCTGCCATACTCGGGCAAACTCCCAAGGATGGGGCGTCGCGTCACCCCAATGCCAGCGATGGGTGCCGGGCGCGCTCTGGTAGGCGAAGTTGTTGCCGACCGGCTCCCATGTCTCACCGCCGTCGTCCGAGCGCTGGATCACCTGGCCGAACCATTGCGTGGATTGCGCGGCGTAGAGCCGTCGCGGGTCGGCGGGAGAACCTTTGACATGGTAGATCTCCCACCCGGGGAAGTGCGGGCCGGTGATGTCCCACTGACGGCGCATGGCGTCAGAGGTCAGCACGAAGGCGCCCTTACGTGTGCCTACCAGAAGGCGTATCCGGCTCATCGGGTTCCTCCTGCTGGTGCCGGCGCCTCCGCGTCCAAGGCCAGAGAGAGCATCTGGTCGCCCACGCGTGTACGGAGAACCACCTGTATGCCGCCGTCTTCGCTCCGTGTGACCTGCACGGTCCGCTCAGCCGTCCAGCCGGCGAAGCGAAACTCGCCGGCGCCCCGATGCACAAGCCCATAGACGGGCTCGCCGTCGAGGTACAGGGCCAGCCCACCGGCGTGCCAGTCGACACTGGCCGGCACGCCAGGCTGGTCCTTGAGAAACGCCCCTTCGGGTTCCTCCCAGGAGCGGAAGGACTCCGGCAGGGTGAAGCGGCAGCGCAGTGCGTCCAGCTCACCGGGGGCCGGTTGAGCCGCTTCGGGCTCGAACAGGGTGTTCTCGTGCACCGCGGCGGTGTGGAAGACGGGCGGGAAGAGCGACAGAAGCGCAGGGGTGAGCAGCGAGTCGATGACAAGGTGCACGCGGACGGCGCCACCGGTGTTCTGCACCATGTGGCCCCGGGTGAAGTCGGCGTACCAGGCGGTGCCGGGTTGCCAGCAGTTGACCTCGTCCGCGATCGTCAGCGTCGCTTCGGGCATGGTCACGATGGGCACGTGCAGCCGGGTCGATCCCCACGGCAGTCCGACCTTGGTGTCGCTGTGTAACGGTGTCCGCGCTCCGGGACCCAGCGCCATCAGGCGCACCGACGTGAGCTGCGCCGGGATCGCCTTGAGCACCTCGGCCAGATAGGGCAGGCGGGTCAGCCAGGGCGTGTCGGCGAAGTCCGCCAGGTCCGGCCCTCCCGCATCCCCTCGATCGCCATCGCCACCGATGCTGCGCAGCGGAATGGTCTTCCAGTCGAGCTTCGTGGCGTAGTCGCCCACCCCGTCGCCCGACACGATGCGGATCTCCTTCCAGCTCGTGGCCTTGACCTGCTCCAAGTCTTCGAGCAGGCGCGCGACGTCGAAGGAAAGGTCAAGCTGGGCGGTCGGCGGCAGCGTCGCCAGGATAGGCGCCTGTGGCCAGGGATCGACGGCTGACATGTGCTTACCTCCGTACTGGCGCGTCAGCGTGGGCGGGCCGTCACGAACATGTGGTTCAGGCCGCGTAGCGTGCCTGTCGGACGTTGCACCGGCGGCTCGGCGAGGGTGATGCGGTACCGCTCGGAGAGCTGCGTGAGCACCGGCATGTGCAGGGATTGGGCGAGGTGCGCGCCGATGCACGCGTGCACGCCTTTGCCGAAGCCCAGGTGCGGGTTGGACTCCCGGGTGAAGTCGAGGTCGTCCGGCGTGCTGAAGACGGCCGGATCACGGTTGGCCGCAGCGGGCACGAGAAGAACCTCTGTGCCCCGCAGGATCTCCTTGCCGCCGATCGTCACGGTCTCCGCGCAGCCGCGCGTGTCGACCTGCACGGCGCCGGAATGGCGGATGAGCTCGCTGTAGACCTGGTTGGTCACCTTGAGTGGCTCTTCGCCGTTGAGCAGGTTGCGTTCGACGAGCGTGCGGGAGATGCAGCTCAGGGTGCTGCTCGACGAGAGGAAGCCGGCGACGAACATCTGGCGCAGCGCATTGAGCACGTATCCCGTCAGCGGACCTGTCTTGCCGAAGTCGACGTGCGCGAGCAGTCCGGTGGGAGGCGGGTTGATCGCGTACGGCGCCAGCACACTTGTGCAGTACCTGCGCGCGTCGACACCAGGCTCCAGCAGGCTCAGGTTCAGCCCGAAGTCCATGCTCAGGACCAGGCGGCGCTGTGCCTCGTGGAACTTCTCCTCCTCGCCGAAGTTCGGGATGCCGAAGAACAGGCACATGCTCCTGAGAGCGAGGGGCTCGTTGAACTGCTTGACGAAGTCGAAGCGCTCCAGGTCCAGGGTGCCGAGGAGTTCCTCGGCGACCGTCGAGCACTCCTTCACCCACATCGGGATGTCGATGTTCCGCATGGCCTCGATGAGGGTGTGCCGGACCTCTGTGTGCTCGGGAGCGTCCAGCGTCTGCAAACCGAGGATGTCCTCAGGAGCCTCTTCGCCGATCTTCCTGTAGTCGTTGATGAACGTCTGCGGGTCACCGAGTATGCGGACGCAGTCGGCGTATCTGGTGACGATCCAGGCGTTGAGCTGCTCATGCCAGTGGACCGGATCCTCGCGCTGCAGATGCCGGTACACCGAGTACGGATCGGCGAGCATGCTCGGCGAGATGGGTGAGAAGACTTCCATGTTGTACTCCCCAAGATCTCAGACGACGAAGACCGGACCGCAGCCGCCGTTCTTGACACGGCGGCTCGGGCGTCCGAACGGCGGGCTCTTGCGGACGATGGCCGCGGGCACGGTGTCGCTGACCGCGAAGTAGCCGTAGTCCACATATGTGGGCTCGCTCGCCAGCGAGCCGTCCTTCACGATGGAGGCCATGGTCGGGTGGGACTTCGCGATCCGTTGCACCAGCCACGCCTCGCCGGAGGCGACGGCCTCGTCCAGGGCCGTCAACCACCGTGCGGACTCGCTTTCACAGCCGATCGTCACGCCGCGGCCGCCGTAGCCGGCACCCGGCTTGAGCACCAGTGACTCGCGGTTGTCCGCACACCACTTCAGCAGATCCACGGTGCTGCCGTCGACGTCGACCTGAACGTCCTCCACGACCCGCGTCCACGGCACGAACGTCGCCAGTACGTCCCGCAGAGCCGGCGGAAGGTTACCCGCGTCCAGTTCCTCCGAGATGGTGGCGAGGATGGTCTTGTTGAGGGCGATCGCGTCGTCGAGGTCGTCCACGATCACCACGCGTCCCGCACGCCCGGCGGCCAGGATCGGGGCCAGCATGGGGTAGTTGCCGACGGGGTCGGGCTCTTCACCGGCGACCCGGTACAGCAACGAGCAGCGCTTGCCGGCGTACGCCACTCCGCTGTCACTGACGTCGAGATCCTCGACGGCAGCGGCCTCCGCGCGCAGGCCGTGCCGGCGCAGCTCCTGCGACAGGCCGTGGCAGTCGTCGCACGCACCGCCTAGATCCGCTCTGAACTCGATGACCAGGATGCGAGCCTCGGAAGGTGACTCACCTGCCGCCACCAGCCGTTCCCGCAGGTAAGCGGCGAGTGCGCCGACGACCTCCGTGCGACGCGCTCCCCGTTGCCGCAGGAAGTCACCGATGAAAGGTGCTTCCTCGAAGAGCCGTCCCAGGATGTCGGCGTCGGGCATGTAGCCGCACGACGAGCCGGCGTTGGGCTCCACCATGGTGACGGCGTCGTCGTGGATGACGACGTCGGGCCGCGCGATGGTCATCCAACGGGGCCTGCGCGTCGCATCGACGTAGCGGAACGTCGGTTCCTCAAGGCGCAGCGCCTCCGCGAGCCGGTCCCAGGATCCCCGCAGGCGGGCCTCGAAGATCAGGTCGAGTGCCTGCTGGAAGGCCCGATGGCAGCGGGCGAAGCGGTCGGCCACCTCACGCGGAACCAGCGCGGGCGGCACCGGCATGCGGTCGCCGACACAGCAGCTGAGGCGGCTGTCGCGCAGTCCGGACAGCGCGACGCCGGCGTCGTCGAAGTACGCCGCCAGCTCGGTGGCGTGCTCCTGCGCATACGCCTGCATTTCAAAATTAAGCGCGTGGATTCGCTGCTCTAAGGTCTGCACCGGCTCTCCTCAGGGGGATCAAGTGCGTATGCCGCCCCCTGTTCCAACCGTGACGTGCACTCGGCCGGACAGGGGGCAGCCGCTCTTTTGCCACGTCATTCTCTGGCGTATCTAATTTCAGTGACGGTAACGCATGGTCCACCTCCTTGACGGACAGCGTAGCTGGCGGGCGCGTTTCCATTCCCACGGAAGTCGAACAGCAGAATCATGCATCGCCATTCCGATTTTCCGGGGAATGGTTCAGCAGCGGACGCAGCAACGGCCGGCGCCTGCCTTTACGGCCTGCTGGTGGCGTTCTGCCCACAGCTCGTCCACCGCCGGGTCAGGGTGTTTCCAGTCGTAGTAGAAGCCGTGATCGACCAGTTCGACGCCGTCGAGCCACCGGGAGCCCAGGAGCGGCGAGCCCTTGTAGAGCAGCAGCCGGGTCTGACGAGCGGTCGGATCGACGGCGATGCCGGTCTCGTCAAGGAAAACGTCCAGTGCTTGGATCTCGTCCAGGCCGACCCACGGAGTGAAGGTGATGAACGAGGGACGCAACTCGATGCCGGCGGCGTTCGCCACGCGAATGGCCTGCTTGATGCCCTGCACGTCGATGCCCTTGTCCAGGATCTGCAGGAGCTTGTCCGACGGGAACTCCAGGGCTGAGGTCACCACCCGCAAGCCCAGCTCGGTCATCCGGTTGAGCTCGGACTCGAATTCGAGAATGTGATCGAAACGCGTGGTGAGCTCGAACGTCACCGGCCCGAGTCGCTTGGCCACCGCCTCCATGACGGTCAGCGCGTGGCGGCGTGTGTTGAAGAACTCGGCGTCCACGAAGACGAAGTGCCTGGCTCCCTGGGCGGCGAGCTGCGTCGCGTCCGCGAGGATGACGTCCGAATCGATCGGGATGGCGGCGACGCCGTAAGAGGCGTAGACGGCACAGTAACTACAGCGGTGATGGCAGCCGCGGGTCGCTTCTATGTTGCCCAGAAGCCCGAACTTCGTGCTGTGCGCCGGATACTGGGCGATCGGTGGGAACAGGTCGCGAGCCGGCACCTGCCAATATTGCGTGGCGTGCCGCTTGGGCCTGACGCGGTGACCGCTGGTCACGACGCCGGCGAGCTGATCCACCGTGACCTCGCCACGGGCATAGGCGACCAGATCGGCGGCCATGCCCTCAGGCTCGTCCACGATCACGCCGTCCGCGGCCCGCGCGAGAGTGGTCACGTTGAGCCAGGCGTACTGACCGAAGACAAGCACGCGCCGTGCTCCCTCGGCCTTGAAGCGAGCGGCCAGCTGCGAGCCCGACTCGATGCCCTCGAAGGAGGGGATCGAGACCAGCACCAGATCGAAGTCTCCGCCGGGAAAATCGAGTGGGAATCCACCCGCGTCCCATCCGGTAACTTCAGCGCCTGCGCCGCGCAGCGAGCCGGCCGCACTCGCGGCCAGAATCGGCTGTAACTCGGCTTCAAAAGCAGAAACGACTGCCACCGACGGACCGCTCATCGAAAGTCTGCCTCCCTTGGGATGGGCTCGCGCCTTTCGTGAACCGACGCGCCATTCTTACATGAATGGCGCAGGTAGGCGCATGTTCGTGTTCCCAGGGAATGGAAAGGGCGATGAATGAATTACCTGCGGCGCGCTGTCAGGATTTTCCCGGCGTCGCCAGGCCGGTAGATATGACCTTGGCATCCGGGACGAAGTCCGGCGTCTGCAGCAACGCTCGCTTCGGCAGCAGTGGGCCCGCCATCGCCGTGGTGATCAGCGCCATGAGGACCATGAGGGTGAACATGGTGCCGTCCAGGACGCCCAGGCTGACGCCCACGTTGAGGATGATCAACTCGGTCAGGCCACGCGTGTTCACGAGAATTCCCAACGTTGTGGACTCCCGCCAGCCCATGCCGGCGATCAGAGCCGGTCCTGTGGCGCCCAGCATCTTTCCCACGCAGGCGACGAGGACGATGGCCGCCAGTTCGAGATAACCGATGCCGGTCAGCGCGCCGATGTCGACACCGAGCCCGGTGACGATGAAGAAAACGGGCATGAGGATGAGGCTGACATGAGAGAGGGGCACCTTCAGCCCCTGCCGGAGCACCTCGGCGGGCTCGCGCGGCATGGCGACACCGAAGGCGAAGGCACCGAAGATCGGGTGGATGCCGATGAGCGTGGTGGCGTAGGACGAGATGAGCACGCCCGCACAGAGCACGACGACGAGGAACGGTGAGACGTGTTCCCTGGCCCACCGGCCGATCACGGCCTTCAGCAGCGGGCGCACCGCCAGGGCCATGACCAGGACATAGACGGCGGAGAGCGACACCGTCTGGAGGAAGTCCGCCAAGTCTCCCGACGTGGCCAGCGCCGCCACGAGGGCCAGCAGACACCAGGCCAGCACGTCGTCGATGGCGGCGCTGGCCAGTGCGAGCGCCCCGACTCTGGTGAACATGAGCCGGTTGTCGGCCAGGATCCTGGCCAGGACGGGGAACGCGGTGATCGACATCGCCGCACCCAGGAACAGCACGAACGCAGCGAGCGGCACCCGCTCCCCGTTGACCAGAGCGTGCCGGTCGTACAGGAAGAGACCCAAGCCCGCGCCCAATCCGAAGGACAGAGCGATCGAGGAAAGAGAGACCGCAGCGGCTGTCTTCTTCTGCCGGCTGACCAGCTTCCGCTCGAACTCCCATCCGACGCCGAACATGAAAAGCAGCAGTCCCACCTGGGCGATCATCTTCAGGTGCGGTCGGGCCTCGTCAGGGAAGATCGCCTGGGTGGGATTGCCCGGCAGGAGGCCGAGCAGGCTCGGTCCGAGCGCGATGCCCGCGAGGATCTCGCCGATGACGACCGGCTGGCGGAACCGGGTGACCAGCCGTCCCAGCACGGCTCCGACGATGAGGATCAGCGCGACATCCACGATCACCATGGCACCGATGAGTTCATTGTGGTCGTGCATGCCAACCCCTCAGCAGACGGCTGCGTACTACTTGGTCTCCATGGGACGAGGGGTTCGGATGAGGCTCGGGTCGTCCATCTCGGTCTGGACCCTCGTCGCAGGCTGCGCGTTGCCTGTACCTGAGCAGGAGCACGAGGTCGGGAGTCCGGGCTCCGGCTTGAGCGGCACCGCCAGGGCCCGCCAGACGAGGAAGACCCCCAGCACGGCGGCGACCCCGCCGCTCAGTGCTATCACCGCTGAGACGGGTACCGCCAGTGCCAGCGCGCCGGACACCGCGGGGCCGATTCCCTGCACGGTCATCAAGCCCGTGCTGCGCAGGCCGAACGCCAGGCCGCGTTTGTCCTCGGGGATCGAGTCCACGAATCGGAGCTCGAGGCCGAGGTCGTAGGCCAGACCGATGCCGCTGAGCAGCAGGAACGCACCGAGGATCACCACTGGCAGGTTGAAGATGAGCGCGATCAGCGGCAGTCCCGCGACGAGGGGCAACCACAAGGTGAGCTGATCACGCAACCTCGCGTCGGTGACTCTGCCGAACAGCAGGTTGCTCGCCATCATGCCGACCGCCAGGCAGGCGAGCAGCATACCTGCGACCGAAGCGGAATAGCCGTTCTGTGCGGTGTACGGCACGATCAACGCTTCGGCTCCCGTCACCAGGCCGGGCGGGATCCACTTGGCGAGCAACAGCGTCAGGACGGACGGGGTGCCGAGCAGCTGGAAATTCTGCCGCCAGCTCTCGGCAAACGTGGAAAGCCGGCGCTGCGGCACCAGACCGGTGTCCGGCATGGGAGCGGAGGGCAAGTCCGGGAGCCCGAAGCGGATCATCAGAACGCTGCCGATGTGGAATGCGGCACTGATCACGATGGTGGTCTCCGCACCGAACGCCGCGATGCTGAAACCTGCCAGCGCGTTGCCGACGAGCTGGGCGGCGAGCGGCGCGCTGCACCACAGCGCGCGGCCCTTGACGTAGTCGTCGCCGCTGAGCACCTCGGCCACCAGGCGGCTCGACGCCCCCTGATAGAGCGGAGTCACCAGAGCCACCATCGCAACGAGGATCAGACTCACCGCCACCGGCGGATGTCCGAGGCCGATGATGACGCCGACGCTCGCATCTATGGCGAATAGCGTCGTGAGCAGAGGCCGGGGGCGCAGCCGGTCCGCCAGCGTGCCGAGGAGGCTGGAGCCGAGCATCTGCGGAACGAACGAAATGCTGTACGCGACGGCCGACAGAAGAGGCGATCCAGTGACGGCAAAGACTGAGACCGCCAGAGCGAGCGCTCGAACCGAGTCGCCGGTGACGGCGAGCGATCTGGTCAAGAAGAGCACACGGAACGCGGGTTGTGCGAGCACACGCCGGTACGTGGAAGCTTGCGGCTGATTACTGATCTCCGTCATGTCGTCAGTATCCGGCGGCCGAAATCAATCGCAAGAGTTTCGTGCACCGCCGTAAGTCACGCTCCTTGGGCGGGCGATCACGTGTTCGTTCGTATGTGCGCAGGCCGGCAGGAGCCGGGGCAGGCTAGAATCGACCCCACCATGATCTCTTGGCGCTTCCATCTCCCTCGACCTGGGAATGTCTAAGCCTGGCCGGTGTTCAGGGCGGAAGATCGGCAACAATTTGAGTCTTCCGAATGTTCCAGCTGGCATGCGAAGTCCTGCCATTTACTGGCCATCTGGCGAGCGATTGTCGCGACGGACTGACGACAGTGCTCCGGCACATTGTCGAGGAACGACTCCCAATCCTTGGTGTCGAAGGCATGCAGATGCAGCCAGCGAAGGAAAAGACGGCCGGCTTCCGTGTACTTCAGCGATGGATCCTTCGTCAGACGCGCGATCATCGACTCCACGCAGAGGGCGTCCTTCGCCAGCGAGGCCTGTGAGGCCGGCTTCTCGGAAGCTGCCAAAGGGAGCGCGCGGCCGTTCGCTTCGCGCTTCTGCGGAACAGGATCGTCACCGCGCAGCATTCTCTGCCGTACATCGTGAACCGTCGCCAAGGAGACGCCGGAGGCCTCCGCGACCTTGCGCAACGGCGTCGCCGGCGCAGCCTTGAGGATCTCCGAAGCGCGTCGGCGGCCGTCGGCGGCGTTCATCGGCCGCCGACGGCCGTCCAAGCCCAGCCTCTCGTTCGACTGCGGCAAGTCCGCGCTCGAACGGATCGCCCGAACGGTCCGGTCGGACAGTCCTGTCCGCGCGGCAATGGCCCGGTCGGACCAGTGGGGATGAGATTGGATGATACGCGCCGCAGCCGAGCGCCGGTCGGCATGCGTCAGCGGCATGCCGTGCCTGACGTTGCGTTCTACGGAAATGACGAACGCGTTGTCCTCGCTGCCGTCATAGAAGTGCGCGGCGATGGAGTCCTTGCCGTTCAATTGGGCGGCGCGTACACGATGCGCACCGTCGATCACCCGCATCGTCTTGCGCTGCACGAGGATCGGCGGCAGTTCCGCGTCGGTCTCCGCCAGCCGCTGCACATGCTCCCGGTCCTGACCGTACAACCGCGGGGAGGAACCGAGCACGAGCTGGTCAAGCGGCACCACGGTCGCTGGATATTGCTCCCACGGAAGGTGATCGGTAGAGATGGCTTCTGGCACGAGTTGCTGCGCAGTCCGACAGGACTGGTGGTTCGGCTCCTGCATGCACGCCCCCGCATGGACTCTCACTTTGAAAGACCAAACCCCGGATAGCGAGGTTAGTTTGTCATCCATGTAATCAATTGAGTAGCTCCGGAACCCGCTGTTCGGATGGCCGTTCTAACGTTCCATCGTGCTGAAGCGCCTAGTCACAGCCAATGGTCAGCAAGGCTTTCGCACAAGATATCGAATCGATAACGGATGTCCGCCATTCCAACGCCGGCGACGTGGCGTGCACGGTCCTGAACGCCAGGACAACACCTGACGGCTTCATCGTGGCTTCACATCGGCGTCATCCCTGCTCAGCAAGCCGACGCAGCCCTGCCGGCCCAAGCGCGCCGACGAGTCACGCTGACACCTCCGCAGCACGCGCGCGGTCTCCTCGTGTGCCAGGGTCGAAAGCCTTTGCGGTCCTGCCGCCGGCCTGCGACTAGCTCCATGAGCGCTGGGCAATGGTCGTCGCCGGATCGACGGAGGCCGCCGGCGCCGGGCACGACGTCACGATGGGTATCCCGGTTGGGGGCTGGACGTCAACGAGCCGGCGCAGCACCGGCTCTGGGGCCACGTTCGGATCGTCGAGGCCGCGAACGAACCGTCTCTTGATTGGACAGTGAAGTCAAGCATTGAGTTTCCGATGATCAACGACTATCGTCGATTGTCGATTGAAGGACCTTTGGGCAGAGCAATAGGCGAGCTGGTTCAAGGCTCTCGCCGACGCCACGTCAGTGCGGGCCGTGGCCGAACGCCAGGTGCGGAGTGGGCGAGGCGCCGGCGAAGCGGTGGATGTCGAAGTTCATGGAGGCCCTGCGCACTCCACCGGGAGGACCCGGGCCGGCGTGGTCGAGAAGCATCCGCATCCCGGACGCCCTGCTTCGAGTCGTTGGTGTGCCGCTGTGGGCAGCTCTTCTGGCTGCGGGGCCACCCGCCGTTCGGTGCCTTCGGCGATCGGACAGAGCCATTGCACCCCTAGTCGGAGCCCCAACCTGGTGCCTGGCGCACCGCTGTCGGCGATGGCTCCCATTCGCGATCCGGCCGAGGTGGTCGATCTCACGGCTCGGATACAGCGGCGAAGCGCCGTCTGCGGTCTGATCCGTGAGTAGCGCAGAGCTGCTTGACGACGTGCGAAACCGCAGGCCAGCGCAACGAGCGAGTTTTGGCACCGGACAGGTTGCTGTTAAGTTGACGGCTCAGCGGAACCAGCATCGGGTCATGGTGCTTGCCCTGGGAGGAAATGATGATCCGGGTTCTGATCGCCGAGGACATGCGCATCCTGCGTGACACTCTGGTCGCCTTATTGGAGCTGGAGGACGACTTCGAAATAGTCGCCGAACTCGCCTCCGGCCCGGAGATCTTGCCCGCCGCGCTCCACCACCAGCCGGACGTGGCCGTGCTCGACATCGACCTGCCCGGCACCGACGGGCTCACCGCCGCCGCCGAACTGCACCGGCGACTGCCCCAGTGCCGCGTCCTCATCCTGACCGGCCTCGGTATACCGGGAACCCTGCGCCGCGCGCTCGCCGCGCACGTCTCCGGGTTCATCGTGAAGGACGCGCCGTCGCAGGAGTTGATCGACGCGGTCCGGCGGGTGGCCGCCGGCGAGCGGGTGATCGACGCGAAATTGGCACTGGCCGCGCTGGAGACGGCCGACAACCCGCTCTCCCCGCGCGAGGCCGAGGTCCTCAAGCGCCACGCCGCCGGCGCCTCGGCAGCCGAGATCGCCAGGGACATGTCGTTGTCGCACGGGACGGTGCGGAACTATCTGGCGGCGGCGGTCACCAAGCTGGGCGCGCGCAACAGAGTGGATGCCGCCCGCATCGCCGGCGAGGCCGGCTGGCTGTAGACGAGGAACGGCGCTGCAGCCGGCACGTCCACCTCCTACTTGGCTCCGTCGTATTCATCGGGGAGGCGCATGGCTGGGCCGCCGACTTGCAGGCCGAGTGGGGTCGCGCGCCCCTTCGGCTCCTCCCACGCCTCCTGACGGCCGAGCGCGGTGAGGTCGAGGTACGGGTAGCCATGATGGAAGTCCTCAATGCCACGACCGAATGTGGAGTAGGTGTGGTAAACCTCGCCGTCACTCTGAAGGAAGGCACTGATGCCCGGCCAGTCACCGCGCATGCTCGTGTCCCACGGCGTTCCGGCCTCGGCCAGCTCGGCCTCGGAGCGATAGAAGACCTGCACCGGCGCCACCCGGTCGTCCACGGTCGCGTGGAAGTCGTAGTTGAAGTCGCTGCCGGCCGAGGAGTACCAGGGAAATGTCCATCCCATCCGCTCACGGAACGCGGCGATCTTCTCGTAGGGCGCCAGGCTCACCGCGACCAAGGTGGTGTTGCGGACGTGCAACTGCCGGGGATTGCCGATGCCGTCGGCCGCGGACGAGCAACTGGAGCAGGCGACGTCACTGGGGTGCTCGTTACCGGCGGGGTCGCTGTCGTTGATCCACATGAAGTGATGCATCACCAGCTGCGGTCGTCCCTCGAACAGGTCGAGCAGGCTCACCTTTCCGTTCGGGCCCTCGAAGGTGAAGGGTTTGTCCACGCGGACCATCGGCAGCCGGCGGCGGTCGGCATTCAGCCGATCACGCGCGCGAGTGAGCTCCTTCTCCTTGGCCAGTAGCTGCTTGCGGGCCGCGAGCCACTCCGCACGCGATACCACTTCAGGCAGGTTTGCTTCTGCCATCCTTACCTCCTCGGACTGCTTCCTCACGGCCGGTCCTCCGAATCTAGCCGGGTAGCGCTCGCCCCAGCGGTTGATCCGGGCATTGAGCCGGCGCTTCGCCGCCGGCGGCGAGTATGGCAAGATCACCGCATGCATGATGAGGTGAATCGCCCGCTTCCCGTCGACCTGCTGGGAAGCATCGACGCACCTTCTGCAATGGTGACGGGGTTCGCCGCGGAGCAGTGGTCGCGCCCGACCTCCTGCGTCCTCGCTTCGCTCGACGGCGAATTCGTCGCTTTCGATCGCGCCTCCTTCTTCGCCGGCAACCCAGCGGTGGTCGATCGCCGGCCGCGCGAGCCTGGCGCCATGGCGGCGCTGACGCCCGATGGCACGACGCTTGTCGTGGCGGCTGCCGACTCGATCCGGGCGTTCTCCGGCGACCGGCTCCTTTGGGAGCACCGCCATGGGCGATGGTCGGTGCAAGGCTTTCGAGCACCCGGCCAGATCGCCCCGCGTGCCGTACGACCGGCGGTCAGCCCTGATGGGACCCGGGTGTCCGTCCTGGTCGCCGGAGCGGAAACGGATCCGAACGGCACCAGGAGGGTCTGGTCGACCTGGCTGCTGCTGGACACGGTCACCGGCGGCGTCCTCGCTGAGCACCGGCTTGGATTCCCGACGCTTGAGGTCACTCAACGTTGGCATGCCGACAGCCGCCACCTCACGATCTCACGGTGGGTGGACTGGGAGAGCTGGCGCACGATGTACGTCGACATGACCGAGCAGCCACTGCGAACGCGCTGGATCCTCGGCATGCGCGAGGTCACCGACCTGCTCAGTCCAAGCCGCATCCTGTCACTACGCCGGGCTGAGTACATCGCAGCAGCCGATGATCGCGCCGAGGTGACCCTTCATGAGATCACCGGTTCGCAGGAGCGTGAGGTCGCACGACTTGACGTCCTGCGATTGGGCGGCGGGTTCAACGAGGAACCGCACGATGTGCGCGGGCTCGGCAGCGACCACGTGTTGTTCAGTCCCGGTGCCAGTCACCTGCTGCTTGACGCTGAGGGTTTGCGGCCGCTCGGCCGCCTCGACTACCCGGACGGAAGGGCAGGACCGTCCATCGCCCCTCTGCCCGACGGCACCTGGCTGACCACTGACACCAGCGGGGAAGGAATACCGCGCCTGCGGCACTGGGCTTTGGCCTGACAGGGTGGCCGGCAGATCAGCCCTGGGCCTTCTCCTCGCGCTTTCTCATGTCGGATCGGCGCCACGTACGTCCCCTTCCAGGGGCAGACTGGAAAAGAAGCGCCAGGGGGCATGATGCGCCGTTTGTTGGTATGGATCTGCACGCTTTGTACGGCTCTGCCACTTTATGGAGCGTTCATATCGCCGTCGTCAGCAGCCGCCGACGACCCGATCTACACACTCCCGCAGACCGCCGTGCTGGCGGAGGTCGGCACAGACGGCCGGGTCGAGGTCACCGAGAAGCACACCTTCACGTGGCAGAAGCAGGGGCACGGAGCCTACCTCGACATCCCGATGGATTCCGGGGTCCGTGTCGACAACATCGCGCTCAGCGAGGAGGGCCGCGCCTATCGCCGTGGCCGGGTGGCCGCGGTAGGCGTCGACCAACCAGCCGGTACGTTCGGCACCGCCTGCTGTGAGGCCGGCCAGCAGCGCGTGACCTGGTACTTCTCCGCCGGCGCCGGTTCGACCCGCCACTTCACCATCCGCTACACCCTGCATGGGGCGGTCACCGCCTACAGCGACCAGGCGTTCGTGAAGCTGCCGGTGTGGGGCGGCAACTGGTCGCAGACTCTCGACCTGCTCCTGGTCGAGATCAGGCTGCCGCGCGGCGGCGATGGAGACCAGGGCGTTCTCGAAAGCGCGAAAGAGCCCGCGCTCGCCATCGACGCATCCGCTCGTATGGCCACCATGGCCGCGCGCCACCTCACCCCCGGCCGCACCCACACCGCCGAACTGGCCTTTCCACGCGGCCTGCTCGATCGGACGCCCGGCTCGGCCACGGTGAGATCCGGCAGCGGTGCCACCCACCTGAGTGAGCTGCGTGCGATGCCGACACGAGCACCACAGGCCGCGGACCAGCCCATCCAGATCTCCCCCTTCCGATGGGGAGGGCTCATCCTCCTCGCCCTCGTCATCCTGGGGGGAATCGTTTCGCTGTTCGTCATGGGCTATCGCGATCGTCGTGCCGACCGCCGTGCCTCCCACTCCTCGGGTGCCGGCGTCCCGCACGCGACCTCGTACGGCGGATCTTCAAGCGGCACATCGTCAGGCGGCACATCGTCAGGCGGCAGCCCCGGCAGCAGCGGAGGAGGTGGAGGCGGCGCCTGGTGAATGCCTCACGTCGCCTCGAGGTGGTCCCTCAAGGCGGCGAAGGGGCCGTCCCAGTCGCGGGCCAGTGCGGCGAGGAACTGCTGGGCGACCTGCATCGGCGCGGAGCGCAGCCGGTAGCGTACGCGGCGCCGCTCGCCTGGTTCGGCCGTGACCAGGCCGGCCTCGGACAGCAGGGCCAGATGTTTGGCGATCGCCTGCCGCGTGATGGGCAGCCGATCGGCCAAGTCCGTGGCGGTGGCCGGACCTCGGGCGGTGAGCGCGGCCAGGATGGCGCGCCGGCTCGGGTCGGCCAGGGCGATGAAGACAAGCTCGGCGATCGCCTCCATCCGGCCGGCATCCGGCGGCGTCCGGTCTGGGTCAGGAGGCATCGAGGTAGTCGCTCAGTTCGCCCAGTTCACTGGCCCAGCCTTGGGTGTGAGAGTCGTACGCCTTGCGGTGAACCTCCTCCGGCAACTGGGCGAATCCGGTCTCGACCACCGTCAGCCTCGTGCCCGCACCGTCCGGTACGAGGGTGAACTCGACATAGGTACGGCGCGAATCGTCCTTGGGCAGCCCGAAGATCTGCCAGGTGAAGGCGAACACCGTCGGCTCCTCCACACGTTCCACCCGCAGGTCGACCGCGTATCCGTCGCTCCACCTCAGGTGGGCGGCCCCGCCGGGGCGCAGGTCGATCTCCGCCTCGTGGCCGAACCAGGCGGCCAGGCCGTCGGCCGTGGTGAGCGCCGCCCACACGCGGTCCGGCGGTTGCGCGACCTCCATCGTCCGCTCGATGCGGTCGGGAAAACCCATGGCGACCTCCCTGAGTGGCACCCCAGCCGGCTGCCACCGTATGGCAACCGGCTGATTGCGTCAACAAAGGTGCTCGGCGGGTTGGTTCGACGCCGCCGTGGCGCCCACGGCCGTGCGGTGCTCGCCGCGCGGGCGCAGTCCGCGCCAGACGAAGATCACGCTTGCGAGCGTCACCGCGACGTTCACGCTCAGCGCGAGATGGATGCCGGTCAGCTCGACGCTCTGCGTCGCGGCGACCGCGCTCAGGACGGGAATGCCGACGGTGATGGCCACCTGCTGGGTCATCGAGGTCAGGCTCGTGGCAAGGCCCTGCTCCTCGTCCGGCAGCCCCGAGGTCCCGGTCACCGTATAGGCGACGATGCAGGTCACATGCCCGAAGAAGCCGATGAACAGCGCGGGGATCAAAATCGCGAGTGCCATGAGGTCGGCGCTCAGGAACACCAGCGGGAGGGTCGCCAGTCCTTGCACGGACAGCCCTGCGGCCAGGACCTTGCGGCCGCCGAAGCGCCCGATGAGGCGCCCGGCGAGCACGCCTGCGGCCACCGCCGTCAAGCCCGGCACACCGAAGATCAGGCCGGTGGTCAGGGGGGACAGCTTCAGGACGTTGTGCAGGTAGAGGGTCGTCAGGAAGATCATGGCAGGCTCCATGGTGAAGACCACGAACCCCGCGATGTTGCCCCATTTGACCGTGGGCCGCCTGAGGATGCGTACCGAGGCGAGCGGAGCGGGCGAGCGCAGCTCGATCATCCAGAAGGCGATCAGCAGGAGCACGCCGACGACCGCGGCGGGAAGGCTCTTCTCGATGACCGCGTAGATCACTGTCAGCAGGCCGCCGGTCACGGTCGCGGCTCCCGGCCAGTCCAGCTTCGACCGCCCCGGCAGCCTGCTCTCGTCGATCAGGACCGGAGTGATGAGCAGGATGACCGCGGCGACCGGGACGTTGATGAAGAACGCGGCCCGCCAGCTCAGCAGGCCGACGAGGGTGCCGCCGACCAGCGCGCCGACGGTGAAGCCGCCCGACAGCAGCGCGCCGTTGAGCCCGAGTGCGCGGGAGCGCAGGGGGCCTTCGGGGAACAGGGTGGTGAGCAGCGACATCGCGGCCGGGATGGTCATCGCGGTGGCCAGGCCCTGCAGCACGCGTGCCGTGAGCAGCGTCTCGGGGCTGGTCGCGAAACCGCCGAGCAATGAAGCCCCGGCAAGCAGGGCCATCGCCGACATGAACAGCCTGCGGCGGCCGAACAGATCCGCCATCCGGCCGAACAGGATCGTGAAGCCGGCGGCGGGCAGCGCGTACGCGGACGTGAGCCAAGGCAGTCCACTCCGCTCAAGCCCGACGCCCGCGCCGACCTCCGGTAACGCGACGTTCAGGATCGAGAAGTCGACCGACAGCATGAACCCCGCGCCGAGTAACACGAAGAGGATCAACCGCTGCCGGCCGTCGAAGCGAGCCGGCGCGGGGGTGTCGATGGTGGTGCCCATGACGGCCTCCCATTGAGTAGCAACCTGTAAGTTGCTACTTTATGGCAACCCTCCGGTTGCTTCAAGGGCGATGGGCACTCACCTGCGAAACGGGATGCGGGCCTCAGCTCACCTGCCAGCGGCAGATCTTCTTGGTGCGGACGTCCGCCCCGAGGCGCTGGTAGAAGCGCAGCGCTCCCTCGTTGGCCTCGGCGACCTCCCAGCGGATCGTGCGTCCGCCGGAGGCGGCCGCGATGGCGCGCATGAGCCGCTCGCCGACTCCGGAGCTTCGCTCGTCGGCGCGGACGTAGAGGTCGTCCAGCGCGAGATAGTCGTGGCCGCTCCACAGGCTGACCCGCTCGACCCAGGAGACGTAGCCGATCGTCTCGTCGCCTCGCTCGGCGATCAGGTAGCCGATGTCGGTGCGGCCGAGCAGTTCCTTCAGCCGCTCCGGGGTCAGCGCCACGTCCGTCTCATGGCCCTGGTGCGCTGCGAGTTCACGCATCAGGGTGTGCAGGGCGAAGGCGTCGTTGGGCGTCGCGGGGCGGATCGTCACCGTCATGGTGGACTCCTGTTTCACGTCGTCTCGTCATGAGAGGGCATGGCCTCCTGCGATGGAGAGGCCGGTGGCCGGGTCGGGGGAACGTGCCGGAGTTTGGCGAGGGCCAGGAACGCCGCCGCGATGGCGATCACCGCGGCGGTGCCCGCGGCGACGTTCAGCCCGCTGGTGAAGGACTGCCGGGCTGCGGCCAGCAGCGTGGCGGCGAGGTCGGCGGGGAGGTCCGGCGCTGTCGACACGGCACCGCCGAGGCTGTCCATGCTTGCCGTCGTGGCCTCGGGTGAGAGCCCGGCCGGCAGTGTCCGGCTCGCCTGAGAACGGTAGACGAGCGCGCCGATGCTGCCGATGACCGCGATACCGAGCGAGATGCCGAGATCGCTGCAGGTCGTGGCGAGCCCGGAGGCCGCTCCGGCCTTGTGCGGCGGCGCCGAGCCGACGACCAGGTCCGTGGTGAGGGCCATGGACGGTGCGACCGCGGGATAGAGCACGATGAAACCGGCCAGGAGCAGCGGCAGCCCGCCGATGCCGTCCACCTGGCTGATCATGAGGTAGCCGATCGCCTGGATCGCCAGGCCGCCAGAGATCAGCAGGCCAGGGCGCACGCGGCGGGCCAGGACGGGTGAGAGCGTGGATACCACCACCAGCAGCGCTGCCGCGGGCAGCACCCACAGGCCGGCTTGCAGCGGGGACAGTCCTTCGACGAGCTGTAGATGCTGGGTGACCAGGAGATACACGCCGCCGAGCGCCATCGCGGACAGCAGGAAGACGCCGAGTGCGCCGCTGATGGTGCGGTTGGCGAACAGCCGGACGTCCAGGAGCGGATCCGGCAGGTGAAGCTGGCGGATCACGAACCAGGCGCCGAAGGCCGCCCCGACCATGAGGGCGGCCAGGGGCGGGCCGAGTGCGTCGCCTCGGGCGAGTTCCTTGATGCCGTAGACGATCGGCAGCAGGGTCGCCAGGGACAGGGCCACGCTGATCAGGTCAGGGCGCTTGGCCGCGGGATTGCGGTTGCCGGCCAGCAGCGACGGTGCGCCGATCAGGACCACTGCCATGATCGGGACTGCGACCAGGAAGGCCGCCCGCCAGGAGAACAGGTGCAGCAGTGTTCCGCCGACCACGGGACCAAGGGCGGTGCCGACCGAGATCGCGCCTGACCAGACGCCGACGGCGATGCCGCGCTGTCGTGGCTCGGTGAACGTGGTGAAGATCAGGCCCAGGGTGGCCGGCATCTGGGTGGCGGCCGCGATGCCCAGGACGGCCCTCCAGAGGATCATGAGCTGGGGATCGGTGGCGGTGGCGGCGAGCACTGAGACGATGGCGAAGGTGGCCGCACCCGCCATCAGCAGTCGGCGGTGCCCGACGCGGTCACCGAGTGTGCCCATGGTGACGAGCAGACCGGCCATCAGGAAGCCGTAGATGTCGGTGATCCACAGTGTCTGGGTGTTGCTCGAGTGCAGGTCCGCGGCCATCTGGGGGATGGCCAGGAACAAGATGGTGAGCATCATGAACAGCAGCAGGGCCGGCAGGGCCAGCACGATCAGGGCGAACCAGAGTCTGGTGTCGCCGCGCCGGTGGGAGTGCATCGTGGGGGACGCCATGAGAGTTTCCTTCGTGTGACTGTGTTTCAGGGCACGGGACGGCGCCGCGGATCGCCCCGGCCGCTGGTGCCTGGACCCCAGCGGCCGGAGCGACGGCCCGCGACCGTCACCTTCCTGCGGTGACCGTGGTGACGGGAGTCGCGTCAGGACTCTTCGGCTCGTCATGGCGGCGAGCCAGGCCAGACGATGGCCGGTTACCCGGAAGCTGGACGATCCGGCGCACCACCGCCACGGCGGCCAGGGTCAGCAGGGCGCCGATGAGCAGCAGCCTGACGAGGGTGAGGGTGGCTTCCCAGGGCCAGCTGCTGCCGGTCAGCTTGACGTCGATCACGGGATACTCCAGTGTCTTCGCCGTCCAGCGGGCGGTCTGCAGATCGTAGGTGCGGGCGATGTCGCGTATCACCGTGTCGAACGCGAACTCTTCGCCGAGGTGAAGGTACTCCGGCTGGGGGCCGGCCGTGACCGTCGCCCGTGCGGCGCCGGCCGCTTGACGCCGGGAGGAGTCCAGGCCGGGAACGAGGAGGCGGTCGAGATCGCCGGCGACGGCCGCGACGGTCGAGCGTGGCACGAAGGTCAGACCATGCCGGGAGCGGATGGGGCCGTCGCCGAGTGCGATGGTGTGCCCGACCATGGCCTGCTCGGTATAGGAGACGAAGACGGAAGCGAGTTCCAGCTCGCCGACGCCGTCGATGAGCCGCACGCCGACCGTCGTCGGACCGGGCCGGTAGGAGGCGTTGAGCGCGACGGCCACATCGGCAGGCTCAAGCTCGGAAGGGGCGATCCGGGCGGCGGCGCCGGGGGAGTAGTGCCGCCAGTGGACGTACTCCGCCGCCTTGCGCGCCGAATCGCCGTTCAGGAGCCGCTCGATGATCCGCAGCGCGCCGTCGATCCCGGACAGCACACCGGCGGTGGTGATCACGTTGCCGTCGTCGACGTACCGCCGGCCGGTGGTCCACCGGACGGCGCGGTGGTCCTCGCGCAGCGTGGACATCCGCCACCAGTGCGAGGTCGCGGGTCTGCCGTCCAGCAGTCCGCTGGCGGCGAGCGTGTCGGCTCCGTAGCAGACACTGAGCGTGATCGCGCCGGCCGCCGACTGGCTCCGCAACCATGAGCTGATCGAGTCGCGTTCTGCGGGCTCGGGCTTCTGCAGGGCAGGGATCACGACGGCGTCCACGCTGTCACGCTGCCGGCTCATCAGCCGGCTCAGCTCGTCGAAGGTCAGGTCGGGGACGAGGTCCAGGCCGCCGGTCATCGGCACCAGCCGGGCGCCGGGGGAGACGACGTAGGCGTTCACCTGCCCGGTGCTCATCAGCACCTCGTAGGGGCCGAGCAGATCGGCCACGTTGGTGCCGTTGTCGCCGGCCAGGAAGGCGATGGTGGGCTTGTCGCGGTCATGGCCCGCGGCCTTGACCACAGGGCGGACGTCTACCGGGTCAGGGCGCGCCTGATACAGGTCGCCGAACGCGCCGGTGGTGTTCACCGCGGACACGGCGCCCGCGACCAGCAACGCGACCAGCCCGGCAGCCACTCGCGCCGGCCATCGCCGGCGGCCGGTGGAGCGGGAGCGCAGGTATTCCGCGCGCCGTCGCAACATGGCGAGCACCATGCCGACGAGCATGATCATGTGCGCGGCCATCATCACCGCCTCGCCGGAGAGCACGCCGGCCCAGAACGGCACGAGCAGCACGACGAACGGGCTGATCATGGCCAGCGCCATCTCTGCGATGGCACGCCGGCTGTAGTGGCGAACGCCCATCCAGATGGCCACGACGAGATACATCTGCGCGGCCATGATCAGAGCACTCACGTCGAGGCGGGTGACCTTCGGCAAGAGCGCGGCCCACACCGGATCGAGTAGCAACATTCCGAAGAACATCGCGACCATCAATTCGAGGAAGCGCCCGAGGAATCGGCCGACCATGCCGACTCTGCCGGGACGTGGCGCAGGAATCGCCATTATCTTTCTCCTAACGGGAGACGGGGCAGGGACGCCGTTGTGCGATTGTGCTGCCGAGTGTGACTTGTCCCGGGATGAGGTCACCAGTGTCTGAGGCACGTGCCCGACATGGGCTTCGCACGGGATTGGATATGCGTTCCGCAGGTGCGAGGACGTCGGTTTTCTACGATCCGGGCGTCGTGTTATATGAGGGTGGCAACATAACGGAATGCGGTGGCGGGCTTTCGGAGAAACCGTGCGCCGACTGCTGGCCTTCGACATGCCCCGTTGACTATGAGGCCCGATGTGCATTCTGCGTGATCCGCGCCCTGCATTGTGCGTGGTGGCTTCGTGACCAACCGCACTGGCATCGGCTCCGGCAGTGAACGGACACTGGAGTATGGCCAACACAGGCGTGGACGGCAGGAACCGTGGCAGGCAGATCATCGCCGGCGCACCGGCGCCTCGACGGCCGCCGGTGACGAGGATTCTGATCGCCGAGGACATGGATGATCTGCGGGACACGCTGGTCGCCCTGCTCGAACTGGAGGAAGACTTCCTGGTCGTCGCCGCTCTCGCCTCCGGCGAGCGGATCGTCCCCGCCGGGCTGGCGCATCACCCCGACGTAGCGGTGATCGACATCGACCTTCCTGTGGTTGACGGTCTCACCGCAGCGGCCGAGCTGCGCCGGCGGCTGCCCACCTGCCGCGTCCTCATTCTGACCGGGCTTCCCCGTGCGGGCTGTCGCGGTCTCGCGGCAGCGGCCGGAGCGTCAGGATTCCTGACCAAGGACGGCCCCGCGGACCTGCTCATCGATGCCATTCGTCGCATTGCGGTGGGCGAGCAGCTCCTCCGCGACGCCTGATCACATCACCTATAATCAAGCCTCAGCCGAACGCGGTGATCGACCCGCATCGTAGGGCGATAGTGAGGCGGGCATGAGGTTCTCGACCGCTGATGAGATGGGCCTGTCTGCGGTTCCCCGCCGTCCCGAAAAGGACCACGCCTCCGACGATCTGCGCGCGCTGATCGCACCATCGCTGGCCCGGGCAATCGTCGCGGTGGTGTTCTGCGGCTTCGGCGGCACCGCGCTGTTGTGGGTGAACGCATCGCAGCACAGCCCTCTTGAGATGACGCTGGCGGTCACGATCCTGGCCGCCCTGCTGGGCCTGCAGTATTTCTACTTCTGCCGGCCGGGCACCCATCTGCACTCGGCGCTCTCCTATGTCGTGCTCGTCGTGCAAGCGTGTCTGGTCTACCTGCCATTGGCCGTCTTCCATCAGTCGTGGGTCAGCCAAACCCCCTTCCTCGCCGCCGGCGTTCTGCTGGTGTTCCGCCCATCGGTGGCTTGGGTGGCGTTCGCCGGCATCATCGCGGGCACCGGCGTCGTGCAATACGTGATCAACGGCGTGCTGCTCGACGTGGTCTATGTCGCGGTGAACGCGGCCACCGTCGCCTTGACCATCTACGGCCTGGTCGCGCTGGCCCGGCTCGTGACCGCGCTGTACGAGGCCCGTGACGAGCTGGCCAAAGCCACGGTCGCGCGGGAGCGGCTGCGTCTCACTCAGGATGTGCACGACCTCCTGGGGGCGAGCCTGTCGGCCATCGCCCCCAAAGGAGAGCTCGTGCTGCGGCTGCTGCGGCGCAGGCCGGACCAGGCGGGGCAGGAACTCTCCGAGATCCTGGAAATCTCCCGGAGAGCACTGGACGATCTGCGCTCGATCGCCCGGGCCTATCGTGAGATCTCCCTCGGCGACGAGGCCGCGACCCTTGCGACGATGCTCGCGGCCTCCGACGTCGAGGTGCGGATGGACCTCGACAGCCGCGATGTCGTGCCGCGAATGCGTGGCACGCTCGCGGCCGTCCTGCGGGAAGGTGTCGCGCATGTCCTTCTGCACCCGCAGGTCCGGCAGTGCGAGATCATCCTGCGGCAGCGGCACGACTCGATCACGATCGACATCCTCCATGACGGGCTCGGCCCGGTAGCGGCAGGATCGGGCGGCGGCCGGGACGACCTGGCCGCCACGGTGTCGAGGCTGCGAGGTGAACTCACCGATACGGCGGCCGGTGATCGGTCGCGGCTGCACATCGTGCTTCCGGTGCCCGCGCAGGCTGAGAGCACCCCCGCCGACATGACCGACGAGATCAAGACGTCCATGCCCAACATCGAGCCCAAGCTCGCCAGCGGCCTCGTCGTGGCAGTCTTCTGCGGGCTCTTCGTGCAGGCGGTGCTGCGTCAGTTCTACGTGACCCAGACGCAGGCAGACGTGCCGGCGGCAGTGTGGACGCCACTCCTCGTCACGGCCTACCTGCTCACCGCGCTCGTGCTGCAACTGGCCTACTTCAGCCGGCCGCGGATCAAGCTGCGCCCCGCGACGATGTATCCGCTGCTGGCCCTCCAAGCATTGCTCGTGTACCTGCCGATCCTGCAGTTCCAGCAGTGGCAGGTCGGACTCCAGGGATTTCTGGCGGCCAGCGCGCTGCTGGTGCTGCGCCCGGCGATCGGCTGGAGCGTGTTCGCCGCGGTCATCGGCGTCGACATCTGGGCCCAGCTCACCTTCAGCAACGACCTGCCTCTGGACTTCTCCTACGTCATCGTCACGGTGGACCTTGCCCTGATCACCTATGGCCTGACGTGGATGGTGCGCTCAGTACGCCAATCGCAGGCCGCCCGGCTCGAACTGGCCGAGGTCGCGCTGGGCGAGGTGCGGCTGCGCTTCGCGCAAGACCTGCATGACCTTCTCGGACTGAGCCTTTCGGCGATCACGCTGAAGGCCGACCTCGCCCGCCGGCTGCTCTCACGCGACCTTGCTCGTGCCCGCGGCGTGCTCGAGGACATGCTCCAGATCTGCCGGCGTGCCCTGGCCGACGCTCGCTCCGTGGCCAGCGACCATCGCGAGATGTCGCTCGAGGAGGAGTGCCGAACCGCTGAATCGCTCCTGGCCAGCGCCGACCTGGACGTGCGCATGGATGTCGGCCACCCACCGTTGCCCACGGACGTCGCCACGGTGCTCGCCACGGTTCTGCGCGAGGGAGTCACCAATGTGCTGCGACACAGCAAGGGCCTGCAGTGCGACATCATGATTCGTGCTGATGAGCATGGCGTGTGCCTGCGCATCACCAACGACGGGGCGACGGAGCTTGCGGATGCTGATTCCGCGGGCAGCGGCATCCGGAACATGACCGACCGCGTCGTCGCCATGGGTGGGACGCTCACAGCCGAACCCGGGACCGAGGGCCGCTTCGAGCTGACTGTCCGTATCCCGCAGAGTGCCGTAAGCGGCAAGGGCACCACGAGCGGTGAGCATGCCTTGGAGGATGTTCTGTGAGGATAGAAAGCCGATCCGGCCGGTCATCGTGGAAGCCCGTGTCCTCACGGTCCATGCCGACCCGCGCATTGTCGTGCCGGACACCCAGCACATCGACGTAGCCCTCCGGCGCCCGCGATCCTGACGCTGTCAGCGTCAGGACCGCGGTGCTTGCTGCTGTCCGGTGTCAGGAGCGTTCGCTGGAGGCCGCGCGATAGTGCAGGTCCTGCACGTACGGCGTCGTGGTGATCGGGTAAGGCGAGACAACCTTCGCCACCGTGGCGGAGCTCCTGGTCACGGTGGCCGAAGCGGTCCCGGCCTGCAACGGGAACGTCTTGGCGGACACCCCGGCGGGCGCGTCATAGGTCTGCGTCGTGCCGCCGATCGTGACGGACACCTTGCCGGCCGCGGTGAGCATACTGAGCACCTCGACCGTGTTGCGGGCCGCGGTGCTGCCGCCGCGCAGCTTCATCAGCTTGGTCTGCGCGTACGTCGGCGCGGCCGCGGCCGGCTGGATCCTGTGGGTGAGGTACGCCACGTCATTGGTGATCTTCGGACAGCCCAGCTTGTAGCAGGTCAGGTAGTAGGCGTTGATGTCCAGATAGGTCCAGCCCGCGTTCTTGGAGGGGGCGAACTGGGTGTTCTCCGAGTAGTCGTTCCAGGTGGTGAGCTGAATCCAGTCGGCCTTGCCGTCGATCGCGCCCTTCCAGGTGGCCCGGAGGTTCTCGGTGTTACCGGCCTCGTCGAAGGTGCCCTGGTTGGGGCGCTCGTCCTGGACGGACACCGGCTGCATCCAGATCTTGTCCATGCCGTGCGCGGTGGTGATGTTGGTGGTCAGGTTGGCGTTGGCCGCCGGGTTGCGGCCGCCCCAGTTCGAGAAGCCGTAGCTGATCGAGGCGAAGGCGTCGCGGTTCTTGTTGAAGTCGAGGAAGCAGGGCACCAGGGCGACCTTGATCCCGTGCGTGGTCTCCATGGTCTTCATCCAGTCGGACCACCAGGCGGCGGTCCGGCCTTCGGCCTTGAAGGGGGCGACGACCAGGCGGTTGTCGGCGAGCCGGTAGACGGACTTCGACGCGGCGAGCTTGGCCATGGCGGTGGCCAAGGTGGCGCTGTCGACCGAGGCCAGTCCGTTCGTGTCCGGCATGAGGACGATCTTGAAGCCGGGGTCGACGGCTTCGGCGGCCTTGATGAGGCTCTGCACCCGGGTCCAGTGTGCGCTGGTCACGGAGAGGATGTCGACGGTGAAGCCGTCCAGGCCCGCGGCGATGGCCTGCTTGATCTCGGTCTTGAAGTCCGCCAGCGCGTAGTCGCCGGTGATCGGGTCGCGTCCCAGCGGCCGGTCGCGGAGCAGGCCGCCGTACGCGGCGTGCTTGCCGCTCTCGCCTTCCGGCTTGAGGTAGTTCCTGGCGTAGTAGTCGTTCGCGGGCGCCTGGTTGTCCAGGGAGAGCGGGTACGGGGTGAAGTAGTGCGCGAACACCTTCTTGCCCGAGGCCCGCAGCGCCGCCGTCCCGGGCAGGGTGAAGGGCAGCGGCCCGTCCGTCTGCTCCTCGCCGGTGCCCTCGGTGTAGGTGACGGTGAGCTTCGGACCGCGGTTCCCGGTCTCGCGCGAGGACATCAGGACGGTCGTGGTGGCGGCCGTCCCGGTGAGGGCGAAGGCGTAGGTGCCGTCGCCCTTGACGGCCGTCGAGACGTCCAGCTTGGCCGTCGCGCCGGTCGTGAAGCCGGTGTGCGAGCCGACGGCGGTCTCACCGATCGTCGGCCGGGTGTTCCAGGTGGTGGCCGCCTCGCTCCAGGTGCCCGTCACCGTGCGGGCGGCGATGGTCGTGTCGGTCGTCCTGGCCGAGACGACGTCCAGCGTGACCTTGACATCCTCGGCGTCTTCCGGGATGCCGGTGACCTTGAAGCGGGTCAGGCCGATGCGCTGCCCCGCGGCGGAGCCGCCGCAGGCGGAGCCGCAGACGCTCACCCATGTCGCGGTGGCGAAGCTCTTGGCGGGCTCGGCCTGGCTGATGAACACATCTTCCGCGGCGGCGAACGTCACGCTGACCGGCGCGACGGCGGCCGCCTGGGCGGAGGTGACGGTGACGGTTCCCAGGGTGGCGAATGTCGCCACGGTAGCAAGTAACGCCTTGAGGCGATTCATCCATGTTCCTTGGTTCGCGGTTTGGGCCCCCGGGGGGACGAAGGCCGTCTGTTCCATGATCAAGTGTGCGGCAAACTCCGCCGGCTGATCCGATTTTTCGGGTAAGTCGCCTTATTGGAACGTGACTATTCCGGTGAGAGGCACTCCAGCGTAGAACTCGTGTGAAATGTCGAGTTTTCTGAGAGAGCGCCTATGGAGGCATTGGCGAGATCCACGCCGCCATCCCCGGCATGTCGGTCAACGAGCACGCGCGCGGAGCGCTTCCGTTCATGCGCTCTTCACTCGATGGTCCGCTTCGGTCGGCTGGTGCTGACGCTGTGTGCGGCGCGAAGGCCGACGTGGTCGTGGTGGGACCCTGGAAGCAGCAGAGCGGGCGCGGGCGCGCCATCTCCATGGCGCCGCAGGTCAACGTCGCGGGCCGGTGCCGTCCAGAGTGAGCGTCAGCGCCTCGAAGGGGCGCCCGGCGGTGGTGAGATCCGGCTGTTCTCGCAGCCGGTGGAGGCGGCGTACCAGTAGATGCAGGCATTCACGTCGCCGCCGGTCAACGCGGTGTGGACGGCTTGGGCGACGGTGAAGCCGTCATAGCCGCTGCCGGTGGGTGGTGACCCAGCGGTGGGCCTGGGCATCGGCCGCGATCGCGGAGGAGTAGCCGGCCTGGCCGCTCCAGCCGACGGCTGGCCGCCGAAAAGGCTTACGAAATGTGTCAAGCATTTGGCCGATATGTTTCGGCCCACAGGTCGGATGTTTGATGGCCCTCACCTGCTCATATCGGTTCCGAAAGTTTCTGATCTATCGGAGATCTCGCGGGAATGGTCGCGATTGAGGTCGGTTGAACGGTCCTGGTCGAAAGTTTCGGAGCTCGTGGGGGTGAAAGTTTCATCGGCCGGGATGTCGCAACGGTGGACGTATCGCGCCGATATCGCAGTTGAGGGCGACATCGGCGCGCAGGTGCCGGTATGCGGGGTTGCAAGCTCCTTGACGGAACTTCGCTCTGTCAGATTTGCTCCGTTCGCACCGACGACTCTCACCAACAGTGAAAAGGGAACACTGCTCGAAGCTCCGCGAAGATGCTGCCGAGCACACCGCCCTGACCTGCGCTGTTACCCATATACGCGAAACTTGATCACCGTGCTCCCGGCGTGGAGAAGGGAACGGGTCATCCATGGCGAGATTGAAGCGCCTGCTCGCGGGCCTGGCGGCTGGCTCAACGCTGATCGCGATGGTGGTGTACGCCGCGGGTGTGGCCGGCGCCGAGTCCAACGGCGGGGTACGGGTGATGCCGCTGGGCGACTCGATCACCGACGGCCTTACCGTGCCAGGCGGTTACCGGATCAATCTGTGGCAGAAGCTGGTCGCCGACGGCTACACGGTCGACTTCGCCGGGTCCATGTTCAACGGGCCTGCCGGCCTCGGCGACCATGACCACGAAGGCCACTCCGGGTGGCGGATCGACCAGATCGACGCCAACATCGTCAACTGGCTGCGCACCTACACGCCTCGTACCGTGCTTCTGCACATCGGCACCAACGACATGTTCCAGAACCCGGGCGGCGCGCCGGCGCGACTCGGCACCCTGCTCGACCGCATCACCGGCACGGCGCCCGACACCGAGGTGTTCGTGGCGACGATCATCCCGCTTTCCGGCGCCGACGCGGCCGTCCGGACGTTCAACGCGGCCATCCCAAGCCTGGTGCAGAGCCGGGCCAACGCCGGCCGCCATGTGCACCTGGTCAACATGTACAGCGCGCTGACCACCGCGGACCTGGCCGATGGAGTCCACCCCAACGCCGGCGGCTACGCCAAGATGGCGACCGTCTGGTACAACGCGCTTCGCTCGGTGCCCGGCAGTCTGGAGGGTGGCACCTCCACCCCGACCCCGACCGTCACCCCCACCGTGACCCCGACGCCCGGGACTTCGTTCCGGCTGCGTAACGAGGGGGCGGGCCGGTGTGTCGATGCGCCCAACAGCGCGAGTGCCAACGGCACCCAGCTGCAGATCTATGACTGCCACAGCAACCCCAACCAGCAGTTCACCGCTACCGGTAACCGGCTGCAGACCTTGGGCAAGTGCCTGGACGCCCCGACGAACGCCGGATCCGGCACCCGCATCCAGTTGTGGGACTGCCACAGCAACTCCAACCAGCAGTGGACCTTCACCTCCAGCGGCACCGTCACCAACGGGGCCGGCAACCTGTGCCTGGCGGTGAACGGCACCACCAACACCAGCGCCGTCACCGTCGCCACCTGCAACGGCCAAGCCACCCAACGATGGACCCAGGCATAGCCCGGCACACCAGCAATTCCACGCCGGTCCGGCGGGATGTCCTCGCGTCTCCTCCGCTCTTCCATGATCAGATCATTGGAGGCTCAGTCATGAGCACGAATGCCACACCCTCGCCCGGAATCCGGCGCCCCGCCGGCGGCCTCCGGGTCCTGCTCGCCGGCGCCTTAGGCGTCGTCGCCGTGGTCGCGGTCCTGACGGCGCAGAATCCCGCGACTGCCGCGGAGAGTACGCTCGGCGCGGCGGCCGCGCAGAGCGGCCGGTACTTCGGCACCGCCATCAGTGCGGGTAAGCTCGGTGACTCGGCGTACACCACGATCGCCAACGCCGAGTTCAACATGGTGACGGCCGAGAACGAGATGAAGATCGACGCCACCGAGCCCAATCGGGGTCAGTTCACCTTCACCAACGCCGACCGGGTCTACAACTGGGCCAGGCAGAACGGCAAGCGGGTCCGGGGCCACACCCTGGCCTGGCACTCCCAGCAGCCCGGATGGATGCAGTCCCTCAGCGGCAGCACGCTGCGCCAGGCCATGATCGACCACATCAACGGCGTGATGGCCCACTACCGCGGCAACATCTACGCCTGGGACGTGGTCAACGAGGCCTTCGCCGACGGCAGTGGCGGCGGCCGCCGCAGCTCCAATCTGCAGTCCACCGGCAACGACTGGATCGAGGTCGCGTTCCGCACCGCCCGCGCCGCCGACGCCGCCGCCAAGCTCTGCTACAACGACTACAACATCGACAACTGGACCGCGGCCAAGACCCAGGGCGTCTACAACATGGTCCGCGACTTCAAGCAGCGCGGCGTCCCCATCGACTGCGTCGGCCTGCAGTCCCACTTCAACAGCGGAAGTCCCTACAACAGCAACTACCGCACCACCATCTCCAGCTTCGCCGCCCTCGGCGTCGACGTCCAGATCACCGAACTGGACATTCAGGGCGCCTCCGCACAAACTTACGCTGCCGTCACCAACGACTGCCTGGCCGTCCCCCGCTGCAACGGCCTCACCGTCTGGGGCGTCCGCGATCAGGACTCCTGGCGCTCGGGTGACACTCCCTTGCTGTTCAGCGGCAGCAACAAGAAGCCCGCCTACACCTCGGTCCTGGCCGCACTCAACGCCGCCGGCCCGAGCCCGACCGTAACGCCCACCGTCACCCCGACCGTCACCCCCACCGTGACCCCGACGCCCGGGACTTCGTTCCGGCTGCGTAACGAGGGGGCGGGCCGGTGTGTCGATGCGCCCAACAGCGCGAGTGCCAACGGCACCCAGCTGCAGATCTATGACTGCCACAGCAACCCCAACCAGCAGTTCACCGCTACCGGTAACCGGCTGCAGACCCTGGGCAAGTGCCTGGACGCCCCGACGAACGCCGGATCCGGCACCCGCATCCAGTTGTGGGACTGCCACAGCAACTCCAACCAGCAGTGGACCTTCACCTCCAGCGGCACCGTCACCAACGGGGCCGGCAACCTGTGCCTGGCGGTGAACGGCACCACCAACACCAGCGCCGTCACCGTCGCCACCTGCAATGGCCAAGCCACCCAGAGATGGACCAAAGCCTAACCCCCGATCAGCGACGACAACCCGCCGGTCCAAGCCGTCCGACGGCTTGGACCGGCGCCGGCCGCTGAGCCCCCAGATCTGCCAGGGCGGTCGGCCGGCCGGCAAGAAGCCGGACTCCCTGAGCGATGACAAGGCCTACCCCAGCAGGGCACGACGCGTTCGGCGAGCTCGCCGCCGCGACCGGGCTGACGGTGCGGACCCTGCACCACTTCCACCAGATCGGGCTGCGGTGCCCGGCCGGCCGCTCGGCTCGACCAGGCGGGCCTTGACGGCGAGATGATCGTTGACGAGTCTCACGATGTCTCCCTTCGGGCGCGGCGGGCGTTCACGAGGCCTGCCTTCTGTTCAGGCCGGACAACTGCCAGGCCAGGCGGGTGCGGATGGCGGGGATGCGGCCGGCCAGCCCGAGGATGAGGTTGCGCAGCACGCGGCGGCCCGCGGCGGCGGTGGCCAGCTTGGTGAGCCGCCCGGCGAGGGCGACCACCTGCTCGGCCTGCGGGCGACGGGTGGCGGCATAGGCGTCGAGCAGCGCCTCCGGCTCGCCGTCGAGCACCCGGGCCAGCACCTCGCCCAGGTGCACGGCGTCGTCGATGCCCAGGTTCATGCCCTGGCCCCCGGCGGGCGAGTGCACGTGGGCGGCGTCGCCGGCCAGCAGGATGCGGCCCTGGCGGTAGGTGTCGGCGATGCGGTGGTGCACCCGGAAGCGCGAACCCCAGATCAGCTCCTCCACCCGCGCGGGCTCGGCCTCGGGGCCGCGGGTGTCGAGCAGCCGCTGCACGAAGGGGACGCCGGGCTCCTTGGGGGCCTCCTCCACGGTGGCGACGATGCGGTGCAGACCGCCGGGCAGCGGGGCGACGACGACCAGCCCGGCGGGGGAGAAGTACAGGATGACCTCGTTGTGCGGCACCCCGCCCGACAGGCGCACGTCGGCCAGGACGAACGACTCGGCGTAGGTGCCGCCGGTGAAGCCGATTCCGGCGCTCTCGCGGACCGTGCTGTTCAGGCCGTCGGCGCCGATCAGGTAGGCGGCGCGGATCCGCTGCCCGTCGTCCAGGGTGGCGGTGACGCCGTCGGCGTCCTGCTCGACGCCGCTCACCCGGGCGGGCCTCAGCACCTTGCCGCCGAGCTCTTCCAGGCGGGCCAGCAGGTAGGCCTCGGTGTCGGCCTGGGAGATCATCAGGGTGTAGGGGTAGGCGGTGGGCAAGCCGTCGAAGGGCACCGGCACCAGGACTTCGTCACGGTCGCGGATGGTGAAGGCCGGGGTGTGAATGCCGTGCGCGACCAGCCGGTCCGTCACGCCGTACGGCTCCAGCAGCTCCAGGGTGCGTGCGTGCACGACGGCGGCGCGGGAGGTGCTGGCGCCCTCCGTCTGCGCGTCCACGATCAGGACCTGCCTGCCGCGCTGGGCCAGGACGATCGCGGCGGTGAGCCCGGCGGGTCCGGCTCCGGCGATGAGCACTTCGGTCTTCATGTCGACTCCTAGGTCAACGGCTGTTGGCATGAATCTAAGCCGGAGGCATTGGGATGTCAACAGATGTTGGCCTACAATCGTTGACATGAGGAGATCCTCCGCCGAGACCAAAGCCGTGATCCTGGCCGCGGCCCGCGAACGTTTCGCCGCCGACGGCTATGACAAGGCCACCATCAGGGGCATCGCCGCCGACGCGCGGATCGACCCGGCCATGGTGATGCGCTACTTCGGCAACAAGGAGAAGTTGTTCGCCGCCGCGGCCGACTTCGACCTGGAACTGCCCGAGCTGCCGCCCGACCAGGCCGGCGCCGGCCTGGTCCGCCACTTCCTGCGCACGTGGGAGGCCGACGAAGGGCTGCAGGTCCTGCTGCGCACCGGGGTGACGAACGAGGCCGCCGCCGGACGGATGCGCACGATCCTCGGCGGCCAGGTCATCCCGCTCGTGATCAGCCTCACCGGTGACCCGGAGCGTGCTCCCATGCGGGCTTCGCTCGTCGGCTCGCAGTTGCTGGGCGTGGCCCTGTCCCGCTACATCCTGAAATTTCCGCCGATGGTGGCGATGTCGGAGGAAGAGCTGGTCGCCTGGCTGAGTCCCACGATCCAGCGGTATCTCGCGGAGTGATGCCCTCCGCGTTGGGCGCCCCGTGACCGCGCGGCCGTAGCACCAGTGGTCGAGCATCTTGACGATCGGCCTGGATCAAGGCTTTGCCGCCCAGGAGGTTCGCAACAGGATCAGCGTGGCGGCGTATGCCACGCCGTACCCTGCGGGGAGCCACCCGCCTCCGATCACGGCGACGGCTAGGCTGATCGCCGAAACCGCGGCGATCGGCAGCGCGCCGGCCACCCACGCCCGCGCGGCCTGCGCCGCCACCCCCACCGCCCCCAGGACGCCCATGGCGGCGAGAAGGTCCGCCACCAGCCACGCGTCGAGCAGTCCCGCCCGCGCCAACAGGTCCAGCAGCGGCAGCGGCAGCGACGGCGTCCAGATCCAGGTAAGCCCGCCGGCCAGGTTGAGAGCCGAGGGAAGCGCCAGCAGCAGCGACTCCGCAGCCAGTACCCACCCGCGCTGGCGACCACCGCTCAGGGCCGTACCCCGGGCCGATCGGTGACGCCGATGTCCAGACGGACAGCGAGTGTCAAGATCGTTCCTTTCTTGATCGTGTAGGAGGGCCCCTTGTGGATGATCTTCCGGCCCTCTTCGACGCGGACGCCCGGTTCTGGAGCGGTGTAGTCAGCTTTGGCCACCGCGCGCTCGCCCAGATAGGTATAGGTGGAGCGGTCGAGCAGCAGTTCATGGCTTACCCAGCCGGCTTCGACACGGGCCACCGCCACCGCCGGACGCGCATCGACGTCGACCGCGCCTGGGTTCACCGTCACCCCAGGGATCTTGGCCAGGGCCCGGTAGACGGCCGCCTCCTGCGCCGGGGGCACCAGGTTTTGGGCGAGCAATGAGCCAAGCAACCGGTAGGCCCAGTTGTGCCGGTCCTCCTCGGAATTGTGCAGATTGCCGCTGTTGGCGTACATCCACGCCAGCAGCGCATCGGGATCCGTGGGGAGTGCCGCCACCGTGGCATAGTCCGTGGGAGGCATGCCGCCGCCGGTGGCCGAGCGGACCAGTTCGCCGTCCTCGAAGAGGGCTACCTCTTTGCCGTCGGCTCGGGTCCATGACCGGTCCATGCTGGTCTCCAGCGGCGTTCGCGGGGTCTGCACCTCGCCTGGGGCAGCATTCCCGACGCCCTGTCTGCGGGTCTCGATGTAGACCCACTGGTCAGGCCGGGGGCCGGTGAACGCCCGGCTCCCGGCTGCCTCGGCCGCCCGGCCGAGCAGCACCTGCGCGTTGGCCGCCGGCATCGCCAGGCCGGGCACGACAGAACGCGGCGCCTCGACGCCCACGGGGTTGATCACCAGTGCGACCGCCGTGATCACGGCGGCGAGCACACCGACCGTGGCCGCCCGTCGACCAGCCCTGGGCAGGCGGAAACCACCGGCACGCTGGGGCGCCACCGCCGTGGCCCGCTGGAGGAGCGCGTCTCTGGCGGCGGAATAGGCGTCAGGGGACGGTGGGGCGGGCTGTGGCCAGGACTGGCGCAGGGCCTCCAGATCAGCCACCGAGTGTTCGCTCATGATTAGCGCTCCTTCCTGGTGAGTGCTGGATCCAGCACGGCCCGGATCTTCGTACGAGCACGGTGCAGGCGCGAGCGGACCGTGCCCGCCGGCACGCCGAGTGCCCTGCCGACCTCGTCGGAGGTCAGCTCGGCCCAGGCGACCAGCAGAAGCACGTCCCGGTCTCCGGCCGCCAACCCGGCCAGCGCCGCCGCCAGCCGACCGCGGGTGGCGAGGGCGGCGACCGAGTCCACGACCCGCTCGGCGTGGTCCTCGACGAACTCCCCCGCGTCCGTCCTGGCCAGCGCGCGGTACTGCCGGATCTCGGCCCGGTAGTGGCGGGAGATCAGGTTCGAGGCGATCCCGTACAGCCACGGCCGGACGTCCGATCGGGACAGGTCGTAGGTGTCGCGCCGGTCGAACGCGATCAGGAACGTCTCGGCGGCGATATCGTCGGCCAGCGGGCGAGACAGCCGCCGCTCGGCGTAGCCGTGAATCGAGGAATAGTAGCGGTCGAACAGCGCGGCGAAGCATTCCGGCTGCCGTAAGGACCGTTCGATGATCATGGCGTCAGTGGCGTCATCCGCCTGCTCCGGCACCGGGGTCATGTCACGGCTCTCGCCATCGCTCTGGGCGTCATCGGCCACCTTCCTCGTGGGGATTCATCGTCCTTCCTTCGCCGATCACCCCAAAAGTGTTCACGCTCCCGGCCCCGCAGACGCGGTGCCCGTCCTGGCACCCGGTTGTCGTCGGCCAGCACGCTGATCACCGAGTCATGGTGGCGACGCCTCGGAGCCGCTCCACTGTGTTGTTCTGGGGCCGCAGTTCCTCCTTCGCTGCGGCCACGGAGTCTTCAACGGCGGGCTGAACCACGGTCGCATCGAGATAAATCCGTTTCCGCCGGGCGTTGGCAGGACCGCCGTTGCCCTGACCCTCACAGATTCCAACCAGCACGCGCCCGAGAGCGCGCCAAGAGCCACGCCCAATGGCGGAAAATTCAACGAAGTAGCTTCTGACCTGCGATGAAAGCTTCCCGATCGGTCCGGTGCGATGAGGTCTAGACGAGTAAGTCCTAAGATTTTCTAGCCCCATAGCCCCCAAGTAGGTACTTCTGTGGGCTGGAAAACGGGTGGTCTCTTGCGATCGACTGGAATGATCAAGACCCGTTCAGGCGGCTGAACCACGTTCTGGTACGGCGTAGCTGCCGTACAGACCGTGAATTGCCTCTTCGCTGCGAACCAGAAGACGGAGCTCAAGGTCTCTGGAGGTGTCAGCGGTCTTACGAGCGGTGCTCCACCAGCGGATGGCCGCCCCGTGGTCGCTGACTCGGGTCAGTGCGTTGGCCTGGATGGCGGCCAGCAGGGCCGCCACTCGGTACGGCTCGGTCAGCTCGCTGCCGGACGCAACGAATATCACCACGCCGCGTTGCCGTCCTGCTTGCCGGCGCCTTCCTTTGTCGACGCGAACGGATACTCGTCGCATTGAATCGATTCCTGCTTCGGAACGCCGTGGAGCACCATGTCCCGGGTGCATTCGTGTACGTGTCATAGAAATAGTATTTGCGGTAGTTCACTCCTCTAAGTTCTCGAATCCCCACCTCGACCTCGTCGGGAAGGCCCGGCCAGCGTTTCTGGGCGGTAGTGCCTTTGTCCGTGAGACCTCAACCACCTCGGCCGGAATCGCTACACGCCCGACGCGCACACCGCCACCCCATTGGACGCACTCATGCACGTCCCTGCCGAGGGCTACCACCTCCGGCTTCTTGGGGCCAAGGAGGCGTCCAATGGGGTGGCCTGACCTGACCCGCGCCGCTCTCCAAGCCGCCGCCCGTGGCTGGCGTGTCTTCCCGCTCACCCCACGCGGCAAGAAGCCGTTGCGCGGCTTCACCGCCTGGGTGTCAGCGCTCGTCTAATGAGCCGGGCAACGATCACGGAATTGAGCCACCCGACGTCGCCTCCCCATCAGTAGCGGATGTCCAATATCTGCCGCTATGAGAGTTTTCCCCTGATTCGGTGCGACGCCTGGGGCTTGGGTCGCCTGGGGTTGATCGAGGGAAGCGAGGGTCAGTCGAGCGCGAGCCGCCCGCAGGTGCGCCCTTCGCCCTTGAACAGCAGGCCCGCAGCCTGCCCGCAGCCGCGCGATGTCCGCAACCCCGGGCCCAGTGGCGCCCGCACCACCGACAGATGCGTCACAAGTGCGCGTTTTACGCGTTCGGGTCCCAGTCTGCGAGCTGCTCCATCGGCTCGGTGTCGCCGGTGGTCTCCAGGCCGTCGAGCGGGACGCGCGCGTAGAAGTAGAGGACCAGTTCGCTCGCTGCGCCTCGCATCGCCATGTCGCCCGGCTCCGCGTCGGCGGCGAGGTCGTCGCAGCGGACGCCGTCGGCGTTGAGGGTCAGGCGCCAGGAGCGGCCCTCGGTCGTGTGCAGGTCGATGGTCGCCGGCTTGAACGGCCAGGGGACGGTCGTCGCCGAGACGGTCGTCAGGAATTCGTCGACGCCCTCGACCGCGACGTCCGTCGGCAGCGGCTGTGCGGCCCCCTGGGTGAGCTGGGCGTCGTAGGTGTGGACGGCGATCTCCTGGATCTGGTGCCGGGCCACGGCTCCGCTGGTCTCCGGGGCCTGCGAGCGGCCCCACCAGGTCCAGCAGTCGCGGTCCGGGCCGGCCTCGCGCATCGCGTCGAGCATGAGCTCGGTCGACTCGGCGAGCCAGGCGTCCAGGGCTTCGCGATCGCGGGGCGCGGTCGGGGCGCCCTTCGGGTCCGTCCTCGCCGGGAGCTCAGCGCCCGGGCCCGCCGCGACGATGGCGGCCTGGCGGCGGCGGCCGTCGCCGAGGTGCTGCGCCAGTTCGCGCAGCGTCCAGTCCGGGCAGGTCGGGACCTGGACGTCAAGGTCGGGGGCGGACGCGATCGCGGCGCGGAACGCGGCCGAGCGGTCTTCGATCAGCCGCAGGACCTCGGGGAACTCCAAGATGTTTTGCACGCCGGTTGTCTATCACGGCGCTCCGGTCGCCACGTACCTGGCCACGGTGTTATGCGCCACGCCCAGGCTGCTGGCGATCTTTCTGACGGAACGGCCTGCATGCCAATGCATCAAGATCTCTGCGATGTCGACCACGTGGAACGACTTCCGCGCCATGACCGACCCCTCCGGCGAGCCCTGAAGGACTACCGAAAGGATTATGGACTGGACTGACCAAGTCCAGACGACACGCACGCGTCGTGACCTGGCTCAATTCCATGATCGAGGCGCTACCGTCCGGCTCGAATCGGCGAAGTTGATCATGCCTTCGTGGCTCAATAACGTGATCGCTGACACCTGGGAGCGCCACGCCACCACCGACACCAACCGCATCGTCGCCTTCTGGCCGCGCCAGCCGTACAACGTCGGCATCGCCTGCGGCCCGTCCCGCCTGGTCGTGATCGACCTCGACCAGCCCAAGCCCGGCGAGCGCCCGCCCGCCGGTCTCGCCCAGCATCACCCACAGAGCGGAGAGCACGTCTTCCGCCTGCTGTGTGCCGAGCACGACCAGCCGTACCCCGACGACACCTTCACCGTCCGCACCCGGCGCGGCGGCACGCATCTCTACTTCACCCCGCCTGAGGGTCTACCGCTGCGCAACAGCGCAGGTCACAAGGGCGGGCTCGGCTGGCTGATCGACACCCGTGCCTGCGGTGGCCACGTCGTCGGCCCTGGCAGCCACGTCACCCAGCCGGACGGCACCGGCCCTTACGAGATCACGCACGACCTACCACTCGCACCGCTCCTGGCCTGGCTCGCCGAGGCACTCGCACCTGCCCCGCCGCCTTCGATGAGCGGTTTCTATTCGTCGTGACCCGATCGGGGCAGCGTGAACAGGCCGGGTTCGGGTTCGGTGAGAACGCCTCGGGCGACCATGCGCTTGAGTTTGGCGCGCAGGCTCTCGGTGTGCTTGTGATCCACGTCGGTGTTCAGCATCCGGCAAATGTCCTTGACCCGAAGCCCGTCCGGCGCCTGTTCCACGATCGTCAGGATCTGTCGGTAGACGGGCGAGAGCACCGCAGCGCCGGAAGATGCCTCGGACGGCTCGCCGGTCATCTCCAGGATCGTCTGGCGGGTGACGCGGAGCCGGGACAGCACCTGCTCGGCAGTGCTCAGCCGCTGCGTCAGCTCGCCGATCTGCTCGCGCAGATGATCGGCTTCAGCCTGAGCGGCGGCTTCCCGCTCGGCCAGGCGCTCGAGGAACTCCCGCATCGGCCTGCCCGGTCGCTAGGCCGACACCGGGACGGGATCGCGCCAGGTCGGTGTGGCCGTTCCGGTCAACCGGCGGGTCATGTTGTCGGTCATCGACCAATAGATCATCGACTCGGAACTGGCCGGCCGCGTCTCATGGTCGCGGGCCAGCCGGCGGTGCAGCATCAGGGTGCCGTAGACCTGCTCGGCCTTCCACCGCTTGGGCAGCGGCGCGAAGCCGAGGGTATGCGGATGGCGCTGCACCACCTCCACGTCGATGCCCAGAGCGGCGCCATGCTGGGCGACCGCGTTCTTGAACCCGGCATCGGTCCAGGCCTTGGTCACGGTCGGGTTGTCGGCGGCGACCTTGTCCAGCAGTGCGCTGCCGATGGCGTTGTCGTGCACGCTGGCGGCGGTCACCACCACCGCGATCACCAGGCCGAGTACGTCGGAGGCGATGCCGCGCTTGCGGCCCCGGCTCTTCTTGCCCGGATCCAGCTCGGTGGTGTCGGCCGGGGCGTTGACGGATGTGTGCACGGTCTGGGTGTCCAGCACCACCGCGGTCGGGTCCTCGGCCCGGCCGGCCTGCTCGCGCACCTGCCAGCGCAGCAGATCATGGATGGTCTGGTCGGTGCCGTCATCACGCCAGGCGGCGAAGTAGTAGTAGACCGCGCTGTGGGGCGGCAGGTCGTGCGGCAGGTAGCGCCACTGGCAGCCGGTCCGGGCCTGGTACAAGATCGCGTTCACGATCTCTCGCATGTCGTAGCGGCCCTGATACCCGCTGACCGAGGGGTGCCGGCCCTTCCACGAGGTGATGACCGGCCGGATCAGCTCCCACCGCGCATCGGACAGATCGCTGGGGTACGGCTTCCGCTCGCTCATAACTGTCAGTTGAGCGCACTCACACGGAACGTCAACCCATTCCGGGAAAATCCCTACGAATGCGCAGGCATAGAACGCTCATACAGTCTCAAAACGTCCTCTAAGTGGGCATCTTGGGATGGCTTGCGGGCATATGCCCCTTCTGCGAGGTAGGCGGGTCGCGTCGTTTGTAAAGAGTGCCCCGCCTTGCGAG